>NZ_JBCGFB010000087.1:0-26506 GCF_038752175.1 Nocardia sp. No.11
CGGCGGGCCGGTTTGTCGCCCTCGGTGGCGTCGTCGACCGGGGCCGCCGTCTCGTCGGTGCTCGCGTCGGCTTGCGTCGGCTCGGTGGCCGTGGCATCGGCCTTGCCGCCCCTGGTGCGGCGGCGGGAGCGGGTCGACTTGGGACGCTCGGCGCGCTCCTCGACGACGTCGCCCTCCTCGCGGACCGGCTTCGGCTTGCGGACGACGCCGGTGACGCCCTCCGGGATGCCGAGATCGGCGTAGAGGTGCGGCGAGCGGGAGTAGGTCTCGGCCGGCTCGGGGATGCCCAGGCCCAGCGCCTTGTCGATCGACGCCCAGCGGTGCAGCTCGTCCCAGTCGATCAGGGTGATCGCGACACCGGTGCGGCCCGCGCGGCCGGTGCGGCCGATCCGGTGCACGTAGGTCTTCTCGTCCTCGGGGCACTGGTAGTTGATGACGTGGGTGACGTCGTCGATGTCGATGCCGCGTGCGGCGACGTCGGTGGCCACGAGCACGTCGATGCTGCCCTTGCGGAACTTGGTCAGTGCCTTCTCACGGGCGATCTGGCCCAGGTCGCCGTGCACCGCGCCGACCGCGAAACCGCGCTCGGCCAGATCGTCGGCGACCTTCTGCGCGGTGCGCTTGGTGCGGGTGAAGATCATCGTGGCGCCGCGGCTCTCGGCCTGCAGCACGCGCGCGACCAGCTCGCTCTTGTCCAGCGCGTGCGCGCGGTAGACGAACTGCGCGGTGCGGTCGTGCACGGCGGAATCGTTGGCCAGCTCGGCGCGGATGTGCGTCGGCCTGGTCAGGAACGTGCGGGCCAGGGTGATGATCGGGCCGGGCATGGTGGCCGAGAACAGCATCGTCTGACGCTTGTCGGGCACCATCGACAGGATGCGCTCGATATCGGGCAGGAAGCCCAGGTCGAGCATCTCGTCGGCCTCGTCCAGGACCAGCACGCCGATCTTGCCGAGGATCAGGTGGTTCTGGTTCGCCAGATCCAGCAGGCGGCCGGGGGTGCCGACGACCACGTCCACGCCCTCGCGCAGCGCGGCGATCTGGGTGTCGTACGGGCGGCCACCGTAGATGGCGGCGACCTTCAGCGAACCCTGGTGGTTGGTCAGGTACTTGCTCGCGTTCTCCAGGTCCTTGGTGACCTGGATGCACAGCTCGCGCGTCGGCACGATGACCAGGGCGCGCGGGGTGCCGTCGAGCGGGGTGGTGCCGGTGTCGGCGGTGGCGATGCGGTGCAGCAGCGGGACGCCGAAACCGAAGGTCTTGCCCATGCCGGTGCGGGCCTGACCGATGAGGTCCTCACCGGCCAGCGCCAGCGGCAGGGTCAGTTCCTGAATCGCGAAGGTGCGTTCGATCCCGATCTCGCCGAGCGCGCGCACGATTTCCTCCCGCACGCCCAATTCGGCGAAACTCGGCGGGATGTGGGTGTTGTCCAGTTCGGCCGTCAGGAGAGTGTCGGTCAAACCGGGTTCCTGTTCGACAGTGATCTTGCTCAGGGTTCGTGCCTTCCTCGTCATTGCATCTCGCACGCACGAGGTGGGGCGGGCCGGTCGGCCCGCGACGACCACATATCCGCCTGTGATACTCACCGGGCCTGCACCGATCGCTAGCGCGTCGTCGGTGCGGCACATCGGTGATGCGGATTCGGTGCGCGCACATTTTCCATGGACATCGCCGCCGTCCGCCCGCGCTGACCGCCGGTGGAGCGCAGCGCCCGCGAGAGCGGGAGTGTCGCGCCCGCAGGGTCTGCCGGGGCGAGGAAACTAGCGTTGTCCACGGTGATTGTAGCGTGATATTGTTCGCAACCCGAATTTCGGCTCGTCGCAGCGCGGGGTGAATACCGGCGCGCCGTCACATTCCGGTGGTCCCGCGGTGTGTCACAGCACAATTCGGCGGCGCGGAATTCGCGCGTGTCCGGCGCGTGTAACAGAACTCACTTGGTACCGCCGGTACCGGGTGTGAGACATTCTTGGGCGTGAGCATCACCGAGACCGTCACCACCGCCGCGCGCAACGCGTGGGCGCTGAGCTTCGGCGCGGGCATCGAAGCGCCGGACCCGGCGCCCTCGACCGTGCTGTGGGACGAGCCGCACCGTCTGCTGCGCCGCTACGATTCCGAATCGTCTTCGGCCACAACGGATTCCGCGGTACTGCTGGTGCCACCGCTGGCCGCGCCCGCGACCTGCTTCGACCTGCGCCCGGACCAGAGCCTGGCGCGGCACCTGGTCTCGACCGGCCGCTCCACCTACCTCGTCGACTACGGCGACATCTCCTTCGCCGATCGCCGGATGGGCTTCGAGGACTGGGTCACCGACATCCTGCCCGAGGCGATCCTGCGCACCAGCGCCGATCGCGGCGGCGCCCCCGTCGACCTGGTCGGCTGGTCCATCGGCGGCGTCTTCGCCCTGCTCACCGCGGCCGCGAACCCGGAACTGCCGATCCGCTCGGTGACCGGCGTCGGCTCGCCGCTGGACTACAACAAGATGCTCGGGATGCCGCAGCTGCGCGCGGTCGCGAGCATCACCGGCGGCCAGGCCACCACCGCGCTGGTGCGGGCGGCGGGTGGCATTCCCGCGCCGCTGGTCAAGATCGGCTACCGGCTCGCGGCCATCGACCGTGAGCTGGCCCGGCCGCTGTTCCTCGCGAACAACATCACTCGCACCGAGACGCTGGCCAAGATGGAATCCATCGACCGGTTCCAGGCCGCCATGCCCGGCTACCCCGGCCGCTTCTACGGTCAGATCTGGGGCCGGTTCATCCTGGCCAACGACATCGGCCGGGGCAGGCTCGAGCTGCGCGACCGCGTCATCGAGCTCGCCGACGTGCGGGTGCCGGTGCTGCTGGTCGGCGGCACCGCCGACGTGATCACGCCCAAGGCCGCCGTCGAGGCGGGCCTGCGCACCCTCACCGGATCGCCCTCGGTCACCTACGAGGTCGCGCCGGGCAGTCATCTCGGCATCCTCGCCGGGCCCGACGCCCGTCACACCACCTGGACCTACCTCGACAAGTTCCTGGCGGAGCGCGACTGATCATCGATCGGGACTAAGGTTGACAGTCATGGGAGCACAGACCTCTGCCGCGTCGGATGTTGTCTCGACCGAACCGCTCGCCGCGGATCACCCGGGGGTGACCGAGCTGTTCGCGGTCGTCGCCTACGGTGAGATCTCCGCGTTCTACCGGCTGGCCGAAGAGGCCAAGCTGGCGCCGTCGCTGCGCGGCCGGGTGGCCGTGGCCAAGATGGCCGCCGCCGAGCTGGCGCACTTCGAGACCCTGGAGGCGGCCCTGGCCGCGCGGGGCGCCGACCCCGAGGCCTCGATGGCGCAGTACCAGGGCGCGCTGGACTCCTACCACGCCTCCACCGACCCCTCGACCTGGCTCGAGTCGATGGTCAAGTTCTACGTGGGCGACGGCCTGGCCGCCGACTTCTACACCGAGATCGTCGGCGTGCTCCCCGCCGAGGTCGCCGACGTGGTGCGCGAGGTGCTCGCCGAGACCGGCCACTCCCAGTTCGTCGTCGACGAGGTGCGCAGCGCGGTGGCGGCCAGCCGCTCCGAGCGCGACCGCCTCACCCTCTGGGGCCGCAGGCTGCTCGGCGAGGCGATCACCCAGGCGCAGTACGTGATGGCCCAGCGCGACGAGCTGGCCGAACTGGTGCTGGCCGCGACCGGCGACCTCAACGGCATCGCCACCCTGTTCGACCGCATGCAGGAGCGCCACGCCGCCCGCATGGCCGAACTCGGCTTGTAGGACCTACTCGCCGACCGCGTGCCCGGGCACCAGGCGCAGCTCCGGCGCACGGGTCGCGGCCTCCCTCGGCAACCAGACGACGACCTGCTGATCGCGTTCGGCGGCCAGGGTCTGCACCGTGAAGGTGACGGTGCCGCGGACCGGATGCTCGAAACCGAGCAGGGTGGGAACGTCCTCGGCCAGCCGGTGCGGTTGCCAGCGCCGGGCGAATTCCGGCTCGGCGCACAGGTGGGTGATGATCCCGGCGACCCGGTCGTCCTCGGGACGGCGCAGCCGGGTCCGGGCCAGCTGGTCGGCCAGATGATCGGCGAGCCGGGCCCAGTCGGTCACCGTGACGCGGGCCTGCGCGTGCCGGAAGGTCCAGACGGCCAGGTTCACCTGGTCGGGATCGTCGAGCAGGCCGATCGGGCCGACCAGATCGGCCCACGCGCTGTTCCAGGCCAGCACGTTCGCCCGCGGGCCGAGCACGAACGCGGGCGTCGGCGTCATCGCGTCGACGACGCCGCGCAGCGCGGCGGGCACCTGATCGAGTTCCGGATCGAACGCCGTGCTCGGGCAGCGGGCTTCGGCGCTGCTGGTCAGCGCCAGCCAGCCGAAGTGCGCGCGCTCGGTGTCGTTGAAGCGCAGCGCGGTGGCCAGCGCGTCGACGACGGCCATCGACGGATTGCTGTCACGCCCCTGCTCGAGCCGGGCCAGGTAGTCGGCGCTGACGCCGGCCAGCACCGCGACCTCCTCGCGGCGCAGGCCGGGGGTGCGTCGCCTGCCGCCGCCGGGCAGACCGACCTCCTCGGGCCGCAACTCGGCCCGGCGCGCGACCAGAAGTTCCGCGAACGCCGAGCGGGCGCCGTGCCGATCTGTCATGTCTTCGCCTGCCATGTCTCGATGGTGCCCGGTCCCCGCTCCCGCAGCCACGCCCTGCGGGGTCCAGGATAAGCGCGGTCTGGTTAGCGGACCACGGTCCGGTGAGGGTGGAGGCATGACTTCCTCGACACAGACCCAGCAGCTGAAGACCGGATCGTGGGCGCTGGACACCCACCACTCCTCGGTCTCGTTCACGGTGCGCCACCTCGGCATCGCCAAGGTGCGCGGCGGCTTCACCCGCTTCGAGACCGAGTTCGTGGTCGACGAGACCGGCGCGGCCACCATCGGCGCCACCATCGCCCTCGACTCGTTCGACACCGGCAACGCCGACCGCGACGCCCACATCCGCGCCGCCGACTTCCTCGACGTCGCCAACCGCCCGACCCTCACCTTCCGCGCCACCGGACCGGTGCGCGTCGCCGAGTCCTTCACCGTCGCGGGCGAGGCCACCCTGGGCACTGTCACCCAGCCGGTCACCCTCGACGTCGAGTGGGGCGGCGTCGCCGACTTCCCCGACGGCACCCGCCACGCCGGCTTCTCCGCCGCCGGCACGATCAAGCGCACCGACTTCGGCGTCGGCGTCCCGATGCCGGGCATGCTGTCCGACACCGTGAAGATCGAGCTCGAGATCGAACTGGTCGAGCCCGCCTGACCCCGTTCGCTCAGAGCGCAGGCGGGCATGACACCGGCGTCGCCCGCCTGCATTAGCCTGGAGTCGACAACACAGGACTCTTACGTTCGGAGGTTTGGCCGTGGAGGTCAAGATCGGTATTTCGGATAGCCCGCGCGAGCTCATCATCAACAGCGCGCAGAGCCCTGACGAGATCGAGGCGCTGGTCTCCGAAGCGCTGAGCGGCGCGAGCGGTGTGGTGTCGCTGACCGACGAGAAGGGGCGCAAGTTCCTGATCCAGTCGGCCAAGGTCGCCTACGTCGAGATCGGCTCGCCCGCCACCGGCCGCGTCGGCTTCGCCACGGTCTGAAGGTCCTGACACCGAAAAGCCCCGCACCGGATTCCGGTGCGGGGCTTTTCGTCTGGTCTGGGCCGGTGCGCTCAGCCGATCGGGTGCAGGGGGACGTGCTTGAGGCCGCCCCAGGCCAGCGCCACGGTGGTGTCGACCGCTTCGTCCTTGGGGATCGGGCGGTCGGCCTCGAGCCAGTAGCGCGCGGTGAACTGGCTGGCGCCGACCAGGCCGACGGCCAGGATGCGGGCCCGGTAGGGGTCCAGGCCGGAGTCGTGGGCGACGAGGTCGAAGACCGCGTCCACACACGCCTCGGTGGCCTGCTCGACCCGGCGCTGCACCTGCGGTTCGCTGGTCAGATCGGATTCGAAGACGAGGCGGAAGCCCTGCATCTCGTTGTCGACGAAATCGAAGTACGCGGCGACCGCCGCGCGCACGCGCTGTTTGTTGTCGGTGGTGGAGCGCAGCGCCTGGCGCACGCTCGACACCAGGATGTCGACATAGTTCTGCAGCACCGCCAGATACAGCTCCAGCTTGCTCGCGAAGTGCTGGTAGAGCACCGGCTTGCTGACGCCGGCCACCTGCGAGATCTCGTCCATGCCCGCGGCGTGGTAGCCACGCTGGACGAACACTTCGCTGGCGGCGAGCAGCAGTTGCTGGCGTCGCTCGTCACGGGGCAGCCGGGTGCCGCGCTTTGCCGGGACCGTTTCCGGCACCGATCGGCGCGAGGTCATGCGGTCCACGAGGTCTGTCATCTCGGCTCTCTTTGTCGTTTACCCCGGCCCAGGGGTGCGGTCCGGTGTCCCACGAACGATACCCGCACGGTGTTCCCATCAAGTTTCGCCCTGGAAATGTAGTACCAGTCCCCAGGGTTCGCCGGGCCGTAACCGCGTGATCTCCTGCGGCCGCCGCGAGGTCGCGCTTGCGCACTGTGAGAATCTGGTGGGGTGACCGACCGACCGGAACGACCATCCGGCGGCGGGCGCGATGTCGCTCGCCCCACGCAACCCACCGAGTCCGGTTCCGTGACGTCGGCGCCAGAAGGGCGAGAACTGCAGGTCTACGACCCGCTCGGGCTCTACCAGCCCGCCGACAAGTCGCGGCAGCCGCTGCGCGCCCACTGGAACCCCACCGACGCCGACACCGGCCGACCGCGCAGCCCGCAGCGGGAGGCCAAGAAGCAGAGCGCGATCGGCCGATTCGTGCGCCGCTACGGCTGGCGCGCCTACGCGCTGCCGGTATTGCTGGCCGTCACCGTGTTCGTCGTCGTCGACGCGATGCGCGCGAGCCCGATGCCCGCCGCGACCGAGCCCGGTTTCGGCGCGCTGAGCCCGAAGATCGCCCAGTCCGGCATCATCGGCGCCCCGCCCGGTGACGGGAAGTTCCCCGCCGATCTGCCGCTGGGCGCGCTGCCCGAGGGCGGCGAGTACGTCGACCGCGCGGCGGGCACCTGGCACGTGGTGCCCGGCACCAGCCCGCAGGTGGGCGCGGGCACCGAGCGTGTGTTCCGCTACACCGTCGAGGTCGAGGACGGCATCGACACCGCGCCCTTCGGCGGCGACGCCGCCGTGGCCAAGATGGTGGAGACCACCCTGGCCAACCCCAAGAGCTGGACCCACGACCCGCGCTTCGGTTTCCAGCGCGTCGACACCGGCGAACCCGATTTCCGGCTCTCGCTGACCTCCCGCGAGAGCACCCGCGCCGCGTGCGGATTCGAGATCCCGATCGACTCGTCCTGCTACAACGCCGACATCGACCGCGTGGTGCTCTCGGAGGTGCGCTGGGTGCGCGGCGCGCTCGCCTTCGACGGCGACATCGGCTCCTACCGGCAGTACCAGATCAACCACGAGGTCGGCCACGCCATCGGCTACCACGGGCACCAGCCCTGCGAGACCGACGGCGGCCTGGCGCCGATCATGATGCAGCAGACCTTCGGCACCAAGAACAACGACATCGCCCTGCTCGACCCGCACGGCGTGGTCCCCGCCGACGGCAAGACCTGCCGCTTCAACCCGTGGCCGTACCCGAGAGGGTGACGGTCGCGGTGATGCGCGACCATGGACGGGAAGAACCCCGCGGCAGGCGACGTTGTCACCAATGCCAACCCGTACGGTTTTCGGCCGCCTCGCCGTCGAGGGGCGAGGCGTAACGGCGTAGCCGGAGCCTCGCCCCTCGACGGCGAGGTCACGAGGCCGAAAACCCGCGGCGCCAGCCGCCAACAAGCACAGGAGCTCTGACGTGTCATTCAACGGGTCCCTGCCGCCGCNAGGCCGAAAACCCGCGGCGCCAGCCGCCAACAAGCACAGGAGCTCTGACGTGTCATTCAACGGGTCCCTGCCGCCGCTCGTCGAGCCGGCCGCGGAACTGACCAAGGACGAGGTCGCTCGCTACAGCAGGCACCTGATCATCCCCGATCTGGGCGTCGACGGTCAGAAGCGCCTGAAGAACGCCAAGGTGCTCGTGATCGGTGCGGGTGGTCTGGGTTCACCCGCCCTGCTGTATCTGGCCGCGGCCGGTGTCGGCACCCTCGGCATCGTCGAGTTCGACGAGGTCGACATGTCGAACCTGCAGCGCCAGATCATCCACGGCGAGTCCGATATCGGCCGTTCGAAGGCCGACAGCGCCCGCGATTCCATCCGGGAGATCAACTCCGGGATCGACGTGCGGCTGCACAAGATCCGCCTGGAGCCGGACAACGCGGTCGAGCTCTTCCGCGAGTACGACCTGATCGTGGACGGCACCGACAACTTCGCCACCCGCTACCTGGTCAACGACGCCGCCGTCCTCGCGGGCAAGCCCTATGTGTGGGGCTCGATCTACCGCTTCGAGGGCCAGGTCTCGGTGTTCTGGGAGGACGCTCCCGACGGCCGTGGCATCAACTACCGCGACCTGTACCCGGAGGCCCCGCCGCCGGGCATGGTCCCCTCCTGCGCCGAGGGCGGCGTGCTGGGCGTGCTGTGCGCCTCGATCGGTTCGGTGATGGTGACCGAGGCGATCAAGTTGATCACCGGCATCGGTGAGACGCTGCTCGGCCGGCTGATGGTCTACGACGCACTGGACATGAACTACCGCACCATCAAGCTGCGCCGCGATCCGGAGCGTCAGCCGATCACCGGGCTGATCGATTACGAGGCGTTCTGCGGTGTGGTCTCGGAGGAGGGCATGGCCGCCGCGGCCGGGTCCACGATCACCGCCGCCGAGCTGAAGGATCTGCTCGACGCGGACAAGGTCGAGTTGATCGACGTCCGCGAGCCGGTGGAGTGGGACATCGTCCACATCGACGGCGCGACGTTGATTCCCAAGGACCGCATCCTGTCCGGCGAGGCGCTGGCCGAGTTGCCGCAGAACAAGCCGATCGTGTTGCACTGCAAGACCGGTATCCGTTCGGCGGAGGCCCTGGCGGCGCTCAAGCTGGCCGGTTTCGCCGACGCCACGCATCTGCAGGGCGGCGTCGTCGCCTGGGCCAAGCAGGTCGATCCCTCGCTGCCGGTGTACTGATCCGGTAACCACGCTGTTGCCGACCTCGCCGAAGATTGCGGCGAGGTCGCAAAGTGGAGTGTGCCAGCGTGCCTTCGGGCTCGGGCGGTAGCCGCGGGGTTACGGTACGGCCGTGACCTCAGTCGAACCTCCCGAGCATGTGCGGGCCACATTCGGGCTTCGCGCAGTGACACCGGTCTCCCTCGGTGACTGGGACGGTGGCTGGCGGCTGGGTGACGTGGTGCTGAGTCCGGTCGCCGATCACGCGCGGGCCGCGTGGTCGGCGAAGGTGCGCGAGACGCTCGCGGTCGACGGTCTGCGGGTGGCGCGCCCGGTGCGCGCCACCGATGGCCGGTACGTGGTCTCCGGCTGGCGGGCCGACACTTTCGTCGACGGCGCGCCGGAACCGCGCCACGACGAGGTGGTCTCGGTGTCGCTGCGGTTGCACAAGGCGACAGCGCAATTGGAACGCCCGCGTTTCCTGGTGCAGCCGCCGGTCGCGCCCTGGGTGGACGTCGATGTCTTCGTCGCCGCCGACCGGGCCGCCTGGGAATCGGTGCCGCTGCGCAGTCTGCGCGCGGGCGGCGTCCCGATTGCCGCGACCCCCGACGGGCAGCGCAGCCTGGAATTGATCGGCCAGCTGGCCACCCTGCGCAAGCCGGTGCGCAGCCCCGATCAGCTGGTGCACGGCGACCTCTTCGGCACCGTCCTGTTCGCCGGCGCGCACACGCCCGGCCTCACCGACATCACGCCGTACTGGCGCCCGGCCACCTGGGCGGCCGGCGTGGTCGTCGTGGATGCCCTGGCCTGGGGCGGTGGCGACGACGGACTGCTCGACCGCTGGGCCAGTCTGCCGGAATGGCCGCAGATGTTGTTGCGCGCCTTGATCTTCCGGCTCGCGGTACACGCCTTGCATCCGCGCTCGACCCCGGAGGCCTTTCCCGGTCTGGCCCGCACGGCGGACATGGTCCGATTGGCGCTGTAAGGGCGAATTGCGCCGATCGTGACCGATGGGTCGGATGTGATTTCAAATCCGTTGAGACCCAACGTTTCCTGGGATATCCCGTGCTATCTTCATCGAGCATCGCCGCCATGTGTCCTGCGCCGGACCGGGGGACCCGTGCGGCCCGTCACGAGCGGTGAGGATTGCTGCGGGTGAGAATCCAGCCCAGACAACAGATTCTGGATATTTGGAGCGCCATGCTCTCGGCCTGCTATCGGGACGAGAAATGGCATTGGGACGGTGTCCTCGGCGCCAATTCGATCAGTGATTCCGAACAGTTGCTGTGCCTGCTGTATCCGGCCACCGAGATCGAGAGCTTCGCGCTGGACCGTCCCGAGGCGATGTCCGACGACGTCAGGGTCGTCCTCGAGGCGTTCGGCGGCCAGGCCAGGATCGGGATCACCGTGCTCGGCCTGGTCGAGGAGTACCTGGCGCGCAACACCGCGCCCGACGGCCTGCCCCGGTTCGACGCGGGCAGCTACCTGCGCACCACCGGTGACACCGAGCCGTCGCCCGCCCAGCACGCGCTCGAGGTGGTCGACGGCTACTCCATGTCGGTGACGCTGTGCATCGCGGCGCTGGGCTTCGCGCGCGTGTTCGACCGCTGGGCGCGCACCGAGCGGCGCAAGGACATCAGCGCCAGGATCGCCGAGCTCAGTACCGGTTTGAGTACCCGGCTGACCGCCGCCATGACCGGCCTGGTGCGCAGTTTCGTGGTCAACACGGCCTCGCCGCGCTCGCCGGCCGGCAAGGTGATGCTGGGCATGCTCAACCAGTCGGGGCAGCCGGAGAAGGTCGTCGTCGACGCCGTCGCCCGCAGCCTCGATCGTGTGCGCGCCCGGCTGCGCAACGACGTCACGCTGGGCCGGGCACCGGAATCCGAACTCGACGACGAGGATCTGCTGTTCGAGTGCGGCTGGAGCTGGGGTGTGGTGCAGGGCGCCGACCCGGTCGACTTCGTCCCGGACGCGATCGGTTCCAGCGTCGGCTACGCCGACCCCAGGCCCTACCTCTACTTCACCATCACCGCCCTCGACGGCATCAACGACGTGCTCTCCCAGCGCACCCGGGAACTCGACCTGCTCGACGACACCCAGTACCGCCTGGCCGAGGCGCTGCGCATCCGCTGGGACATCACCCAGCGCTACTGGGCGACCGTCGCGCGATTCGGTAGCGGCACCTGGCCGCTGGAAGACATCCCGTGGCGCACCTCCGACGGCGAGGAATCGGACTACTTCTCCCTGCTCGTGTCCGCGGTGCTGATCCAGGAACTGGTGGCCCGCACCGCCTCCGACGACGACCTGACCCGCGCGATCGGCATCTTCGACGAGCTGGCCCGCCGCGGCCGCATCATCCGCAGGCCCACCCAGGACGACCCGTCGCTGGCCCTGCACCATCCCGGCGTCCGGATGACACTGCGCGGCAGCGAACTCGTCGACGGCGGCGGTTCCCGGCTGGAGTGGATCGCCTCGGACTTCGCGCCGGTTCTGCTCAAGCGCAGCCTGCAGGCGGCCCGGCTGTCGGGCAACATCACCGCGCGCGATCGCCTGATGGAACTCGCCAAGAAGGTGATGGACCACCTGGACCTGCGGATGATCACCGAGGGTGACGCCGCGGGCCTGTGGGACGATCCCGGCGCGGCCTTCGGCGCCGCGGCCCAGCCGGGCCAGACCCTGCCGTCCTGGTACATGACCGAGCGCGTGATCGAATGCCTGGTCACCGCCGACCGCACCTACCGGGAGGCGCCGTTGCGCTCACCGGCCATGGTGGTGCGCGCGGTCGAACTGCTCAACGAGGCCGAGCACCTGCTCAACCAGGAGATGCTCAATGTCAGCGTCGAGGACACCTCGGCCAACCGCATCGCGCTCGACGGTGTCGAGCAGCAGCTGGCCCGGGCCAGAGACGTGGTGAATCTGCAACCGGGAACGGCGTTCACGCTCGCCTCGGCGGCCCTGATCGAACTCGACCGGCTCGCCTACGCTCGTCTCGACGCGATGAGGAGCACGTGATCCCATGATCGTTTTCGCCACCTCGGACAAGGGCGGCACCGGACGGTCGGTGACCAGTTGCAATCTGGCCTACCGGCTGGGATTGCGCGGGATCAGCACGGCCTACCTCGACTTCGACTTCGGCTCGCCGACCGCGGGCGCGCTGTTCGAGATCAGCGCGGTGGAGCGGGGCACCGCCTCCGGCAGCGGCCTGCACTCGTACCTGCGCGGCCACAACAGCCTGCCGCAGCGCATCGACGTGCGGGCCAACACCAACCGGGACGCGTTGCGCAGCCAGCGATCTCGCGGCGGCAAGCTGGTCCTGCTGCCCGGCGACGAGGGCGGCGGCGAGGCCATGTCGGCCAACGACGCGCACGTGGTGCGCCGCTGCCGCGAGCTGCTGCTCGACCTGGACAGCACCTACAAGGTGGTCATCGTCGACCTGAGCGCCGGCCGGTCGGTGGCCATGCAGATCGCGCTGGAAGCGACGCGTCCCCAGGACATGCCGGACAAGGAGGTGTGCTGGCTGGTCTACCACCGCTGGACTCGGCAGCACCTGATGGCCGCCCAGGGCCTGGTGCACGGGCCCAAGGGCCTGCTGAAGACCGGCGTCGAACTCGGCTACGCCCCCGACGACCTGCTGGCCCGGATCCGCTTCGTCCGCACCGCCGTTCCGCGTGTCACCGACGAGCACGCGGCCAACGGCGGACCCCAGGCGGCGTGGCTGCTCAAGCAGAACGACGCGCTGCGCTCGCTGGCGGCCGAGTACCGGCTCGGGGCAGGCGCGCTGCTGGGGGAGACGCCGGTCGAGCCCGTGCTGCAGTGGCGGGAGCAGATCGTGCTCGACGCGGATGTGAACGCGGGTATCGCCAATCGCGCCACCGTCGACGCGTTCGAGGAACTGGCGCGGCGGCTGTGGGATCGCGCGACGTGGGTGCGGGTGTAACCGCAGGACGACGCCGGGTGGGGACGATGCGCGCAATCGCGACAAAACTTGCGAAAGGGACTGGGGGAGGAGAAAATTCGACCGGGCGTGTCCGATCGATGGGCGCGCCGACGTGATGGCTAGAATCGCGACGATTCTATCCGGACGGGTTGACAGGGGCTGTGGTTGTGGGTGGCGCCGTCTACGCCGAGTCGACGGCGTCAGTGCGTGTCGAGGATGTACCGCTGTCGCATGTGTCCATCGAGGTCGGGCACTTCTACATGTCGGATCTGCTCAACGGTGAAGCGACGATCGCCGCCCAATTCCGGCGCGTGGCACCACTGCTCGAGGCGTTCACCGAGATCGCCAGGCAGGACTTCGCCGAGGCCGCAGGCGGTGCCTCGCGGGTGCGGGTGAGCACCTGCTTCCTGCTCGACGACTACTTCCAGACCGACGCCGATCCGCGCCGGATCGTGCCGAAACTGCTGCGTATCGCGCAGGAGTGCGGCGTCCGGATCGACTACCTGGCCAGTGAGGCCGGGTGCAGCCGGTATCTGCGCCGTCAGCACGACGAACCGCGGATCCCGCTGGCCCAGATGGTCGCCGACTCGATCGTGGCCGAACCGGCGCCGGGCAGTACCGGGCGCAGGCCACCGACCGCGGAATCCGGCTGGCTGTGCAACGGCGAGCGGTCCAGCGACCACGAGCCGGGCCACGCCATGGAGGTCAGCTACCGGCCGCCGGTGGAGTTCGCGGCGCGCAATCACAACATCTTCCTCGACGTCGAGATGTGGCGGGACCGGGGCGCCGGCCAGGACGTGCTGTGGTCGTGTCCGTTCCTGGCCTCGGTCTGGCAACTGCTGCGCCTGGGGATGCTGCGCTACGAGGGCAGGGCCATCGTGGACGCCGAGTACTGGCAGCCGGGCCACGAATGGCCGGCGCGCTGGGCGGACTTCCCGAGCGTGATCCGGCTGCAGGAGCGGGCGGCGCCGTTCGCCGCGTTCCGCTCCCTGTCGCTGCTGCCGCAGCGGTACGTGGGCATCGAGCACGCGGTGCGGATGATCCTCGACCATGTGCAGCCCGACCCCGCCGTCGTCGGGCTGATCACCCGGCGTGCGAGCGAGCAGGGGATCGCGATGACCGACGACGTCACCGACCGGCTCTCGCATTTCTTCCTCAGCAGTCTCTGATCCGATGCCGTCCCCAGCGCAGACGGGCTACGCTGCAGCAATGCAACTCAGCGGTGGACCGCTGGCGCTTCTGGGTGAAGTGCGCACCGGCCTGCTCCCGGAGTCGGCGGCACTGAGCCGCGGGTCGGCGGCGGAATTGCTGACCCTGGTGCGGGGCAGGCGCGTGCAATCGCGGGAACGGCCCGTCAGCTGGGCGCGGTCCCCGGTGATCTCCGAAGGCGTCGACTGCAGGCTCGCCACCCCGACCCGCGGCCGGGTGCGGGGAGTCGGGACCGTCGCGGCCCACGCGGTCGTCCTGGGCGGGCGGATCCTGCAGAGCTCGGCGACGGCCACCGTGACCGCCGGGGAGGGTACGCATCGGCGCAGCTGGGGGCACTACCTCGGCCGGATCGGCATCGTCGAGATCCTCACCCGGATACCGCCGGACATCAGCGCTCAGCTGGTCGACGGCTTCCTCGGCCCCGCAGACGCGGCGACGGCCACGCTGGACCCGGGCGCGATCGCGGCCCGGCTGCACATGCGGGTGCGCACCGATCCGATGCTGAATCAGAAGCCGCCGATCCAGACCAGCGCGTCGCGGCTGCGCTGGGCCGCGCGGGTGGACCGCGAGCAGGCGCCGAGCATGTCGTTCGTGCTGCTCGACGAGGAGACGCGGCTGGCCTCGGTCGTGGTCGGCGACGAGGCGGAACTGACGGCGGTGCAGGGCTTCTGTGAGGACCTGGCCATGCACGACTGGCTGTTGACGGTGCTCACCGAGGTGATCGACGAGGCCGAGATGGCCGAGCTGTCGCGTAGCTCGCCCGCCCAGGTGCTCACCCCACTGCTGGAACACCTCGTGCACCTGTGGCTGCCCGGTGCGTTCACCCCCGCCCCGCTGCGTGGCCTGTGGACGGGGTTGGAGGCCGATCCCGGCTTCACCGTGCAGTGGAATTCCCGGATCGGGCAGCTGCGCGACCGGGTCGCGGTGGCGACCCTCGGGGCGCTGACCCGCAGCCAGTCGCGGTGGTGATCACAGTCGGAACAACTGGCGCACCAGCAGCGCGAAGAACACCGAGGTCGACACGATGCCGGCGTAGGACTCCACGATCAGGGTGGCCTGCGCGAACGATCCCAGCTTCGGCAGATCGTCGGTGCCTACCGGATTCAGGAAGTTCAGCAGTCCCACCCGCACGGCGGTGTTGACGCCGATCCCGGTGCTCGACAGATAGAAGACCCCGACGAACAGCGCGATCTCCACCGCGATCCAGGCCAGCAGCAGGAACGGCCGATAGCCGTAGCCGCACAGCAGATCCGAGGTCATCCCGGGCAGCCGCCGCCAGCGCGGACTGCGCGCCCTAGTCTTGGCGCGGGCCATGTTCAGGCCGCAGCGGTCCTGGCCACGCGGGTTCTCGGTGGTGGTGTGCAGGCGGTAGGCCTGCCGGTAGGCGAGCGCGGCGTGCGCGGGCAGCTTGTGCGCCGAGAGTTGTTCGCCGAGTTCCTCGTACACCTCGGCCAGCAGGATGGACTGGGTGCGGCTCAGGCGCAGCGGACCGCGGAATTCGACCTCGGCGGCGAACAGCGCGGTGAGCACGGTCTCGCAGGACAGCTCGCGCCCGGCGTTGTCGAGCATGTCCGGATCGGCGTCGCGGTAGAGATGGGCGAAGACCAGGCTGTCGCCGACCCGCCGGGTCGAGGGCGGCACGTAGTCGGCCAGGAACTGCTCGACGCGATGGTTGAGCTCGTCGAGCAGGGGGTATTCGCCCGCGGGTTCGGGCGCGCGCAGGAAATCGGCGACGACCTCGGCGAAAGCGCCCGCGTGCCTGCGGATCAGGGTGGTCTTGGAGGCGACGAAGTCGCCGAGCCGATCGTGTTCGGCGTAGTCGGTCATCCCTCGTCGACCGGCCCACGGTCCTTGTACCACCGGCGATCGGTGGGATCGGCGTTCGGCCAATCGGGAACGATGCGGTGCACCAAAAGATCTCGCGGTTCCCCCACCCCGAAATACTGGTCCTCGTAGCCCGCCCAGACGAAGCCGGAATTCTTGTACAGCGTCGCCGCGGGCACGTTCGACGGGCGAACCGTGATGAAGACGGCATCGACCTGCGACGAACGACATTGCGCGACAGCGAGATCGAGCAGCGACCGGCCCAGTCCCCGGCCCTGATAATTCGCCGAGACGGCCAGGCCGATCAGCCAGGCGGAATCCGGTCCGACGGCCACCATCGCGTACCCGCAGAGCGAACCATCCACATCGGCCACCAGCCAATGTGATCCGTGGATATCGAACAATTGCCGAATGGCGAAATAGGGGTAGGCCAGTGGCCTGAACTCGCTCGATTCGAGCTCGGCGATGGCGGCCAGATCATCGACCGTTGCGGATCGGAATCGTAACTCTGCCTGCTCGTTCGAGATGTTCAATACCGCTCACCTCTGCCGCCCCGGTGCAAGTCTGGACTCCAGGGTAAGCGCAGATCGGTGATCGCGGCCACAACCACGGACGAAAAGTGTTGTCACACAGCCGAAAGCCACGTTCGGTGAGGGGAGCCGAACGTGGCTTTCGGGGTCGCGCTGGGTGGATCAGACGCTGGCGTAGGCCAGCGAGGGCGCCCGGTCGGTGGCGAAGCTGGTGCGCAGGTAGCACCACCAGGTGACCGCCGCCATCACCAGGAACACCACGGCGTAGGCCCAGAAGGCGGGGGCCATGGTCTTGAGGTGGACGTTGGACAGGCGCAGCGCCTGCTGGACGACGAAGCCACCCGCGGCGCCGACCGCGCCGATGACACCGATGGCGGCGCCGGCCTGACGCTTGGCCGAGATGGCGGCTTCGGCGATGTCGATGCCGTGCTCGGCGGCGTACTTCTTGGAGGTGGCGTTGAAGATCGACGGGATCATCCGGTAGGTGGAACCGTTGCCGATGCCGGCCAGGACGAACAGCGCCAGGAAGGCGACCAGGTAGAGCGGGAAGCTCTTCAGGTCCACCGCGAGGACGATGAACGCGACCGAGATCGACATGCCGCCGAAGACGTAGACGGTGATCTTGGCGCCACCGCCGACCTTGTCGGCGACCCAGCCACCGAACGGACGGCTGAACGAACCGACCAGCGCGCCGAGGAAGGCGAGGTTACCGAGGGTGGTGATCCAGCTGATCTTGGCCAGGTCCGGGAAGGTGGCCTTGATCAGGGTCGGGAAGGCGAAGGAGAAGCCGATGAACGAACCGAAGGTGCCGATGTAGAGGAAGGCCATGATCCAGGTGTGGCGGTTGGTCAGGGCCAGCTTGTAGGACTTGCCGTCGGACTTCGCCTCGGCGATGGAGTCCATGAAGTACAGCGCGCCCACGGTGGCGACCGCGATGAACGGCAGCCAGAACAGCACCGCCAGGGTGATGCCGAAGCGGTAGCCGCCCGCGTCCTTGGCCATCACGTGGGTGCCGAAGGTGATCAGCAGCGGCACGATCAGCTGGGTCTGCGCGACGCCGAGGTTGCCACCGGCGGCGTTGAGGCCCAGCGCGGCGCCCTTCTTGCCCTCGGGGAAGAAGAACGAGATGTTGGCCATCGAGGACGAGAAGTTACCGCCACCGACACCGGCCAGCGAGGCCAGCACGAGGAAGACCCACATCGGCGTTCCGGGCTGGTTGACGAAGTAGAGGATGCCCAGGGTCGGGATGAACAGCATCGCCGCGCTGAAGGCGGTGAAGGCGCGACCACCGAACTTCGGGACGGCGAAGGTGTAGGGGATGCGCAGGGCGGCGCCGACCAGGGTCGGGATGGAGGTCAGCAGCAGGGCGTTGCTGACCGCGGTCGGGTTGCCCTTGCCCAGTCCGGCCAGGAAGTCGAAGCCGGCCGCGCCCATGGCGGTGACGATGGAGCCCCAGATCACCCAGATGCTGAAGCCCAGGTTCTCGGCGAAGACCGAGAACCAGAGGTTCTTGCGGGCGGTCTGCTTGCCGCCGGCTTCCCAGAACGCCGGATTGTCAGGATTCCACTGGGTCAGCCAGCGACCCTTCTTCTGATATTCGAAGGACGGGGATTCCGTCTCCTGGCCGGTGGCGGCGATTGCGGTCATCGGCTTCCTCTCGATCGGGCTCGATAGAGGCGCATCGGATTTCGTGGCGTTCGATGCGCTTCTTGCGGGGTCGAGATAAAGGTAGAAGCCGGTTGTTGCGTGACAATGGCCTCAGGTGACGTTCCAGCCAACTCACGCTCACCGTGGAAAACGCGGACCGGTGACCGGCCGGAAACCTGGATGTAGGACAGCCGCCGTTCGCTGTACTCAGCGATCGGGGTACTCGGCGATCAGCGAGCCGAGGAAACAACGGGTCGCCTGCATCGCCTTGTCGGCGTCACCGTCGATCACGGCCTGCACGAGTTCGGCGTGCTCGGTGTCGTAGGCGTCGTCGGAGCGGGCGGTGCGCGCGTGGATCACCTGCTCGATGATCGGCAGCAGCGAATCGTAGAACTCCAGGTATACCGCGTTGTGGCTGGCGACGACGATCGCGCGGTGCAGTTCCACGTCGGCGGCGATGGCGACCGGGTCGGGTTCGGTCCAGTTGCGGTTGCTGCGCTCGGCGAGCAGTCGGCGCAGGGTGGCGATGTCGGCGTCGTCGCGGCGGCGTGCGGCCAGGCCGGCGGCGGTGGTGTCGAGCGCCTGGCGGAGTTCGAGGATGTCGCGCTCCTCGGCGTCGGCGAAGAACTTGCCCAGGGTGCCGCCGACCTCGGAGGTGGCGATCACATAGGTGCCCGAGCCCTGCCTGCGTTCGAGCATGCCCGCGTGCACGAGGGCCTGGACGCCTTCGCGGACGGTGTTTCGCCCGGTCCCGGTGAGCTCGGTGAGTTCCGGTTCCGTGGGAATTCGCTGGCCCACGGGCCAACGGCCGGAACGGATCTCGGCCCGAAGCTGCTCGGTGACCTGAGCGATGAGGCTGGTTCGCCGGACGGGTTGCACGTCAGCCAGGGTACTCACCCGCCGCCCCGCGAATATCGGCCAGACTCAGGTGCGTGGAGATCTGGGGCCGCGGCAAGCCTTGGGTGCGGGGTCGGGTGAGCCCGTCCCCGTTGAGTTGTCCATGTTCTCGCGTTGGAGATCGCTCACAGTCCCTTGGCGTTAGTCATCGGGTCATCCTATGATTTGTCGGTGACCGCGACCCTCCCCGATGCCCGAACTCTGCCCGATTCCGGTACGCGCAGTCGTACCCGCGCGCTGATCGAAGGCCGCCTGCTCGTGCTGGCGGCCATTGTCATGTCCGCGCTGACGTTGCGGGCCGCGGTCACCGCGTTCAGCCCGCTGGCGGAGGAGATCGGCGCCGATATCGGGTATGGGACCGCGATCGTCGGCGTGTTCGGCATGCTGCCGACCGCGATGTTCGCCATCGCCGGGCTGGTGACGCCGCTGCTGGTGCGCCGGTTCGGGCTGGAGCGCACGGTGCTCATCGCGATGCTGCTGGCCGGGACGGGGTCGCTCACCCGCGTGTTCTCCGCGGGCACGGGCGAGCTGCTGGCCTTCTCCGGTGTGGTGCTGCTCGGGATGGGTATCGGCAATGTGGTGATCCCGCCGCTGGTGAAGCGGTATTTCGCCGATCAGCTGGCCGCGATCAGCTCCTTGTACATCGTGATGGTGCAGTTGAGCACCGTCGTCCCCGCGTTCGTCGCGGTGCCGCTGGCGGAAGACCACGGGTGGCGGATCTCGATGGGTGTGTGGGCGCTGGTCGGCTTCGCCGCCGCGGTGCCGTGGGTGTTCGTCCTGCGCGACCGCAAGGGCCGCGACCGGCACGACGTCACCGCCCTGCCCGTCGATTCGGCGACGGACACCGGCAGGATCTGGCGTTCGCCGGTGGCTTGGGGGATGGCCGCGATGTTCGGCATGACCTCGCTGACCACCTACGCCATGTTCGCCTGGCTGCCCAAGATCCTGTCCGACGCGGGGGCGAGCGCCGGTTTCGGCGGCAGCATGGTCGGCCTGTTCGCGCTGATGGGCCTGATCCCCGCGCTCGGTGCGCCGACCGTGGTCTCGCGGATGCGCAATCCGTTCCCCGTCGTGGTGGCCTGCATGGTGCTGTTCGTCGTCGCCTTCGCCGGTCTGCTGATCGCGCCCATGGGCGCGCCGGTGCTGTGGGTGGTGCTGCTGGGCCTCGGCCCGAGCACCTTCCCGATGGCGCTGACCCTGATCAACCTGCGCACCCGTACCCCGCGGGGCTCGGCGGCGCTGTCCGGGTTCACTCAGGGCGTCGGGTACGCCGTCGCCTGTGTCGGTCCGTTGCTGTTCGGCATGCTGCACACCTGGACCGGCGGCTGGCCGGCCCCGTTCGCCCTGCTCCTGGTCGCCCTCGGCGTGCTGCTGGCTGGTGCCTGGCAGGCCTGCAAACCGCGGATGCTCGAAGACACCTGGAATTGAGCCGAGAAAATCTCACCGCTCGAGTTGCACGCGTGTGCGTCGAGAGTAATGCTGTGTAGGTCACACCCTCACGGGTGATTCCGACGATTTCTGGCCGCTTCCTTACCTGCGGAAATCGTTGTGTCACACGCCGGAAACAAACGGGCTGATCTCACCTACCCGAAGCGCGGTAGGTGAGAAACCGTTGATTCGCGCGACATTTCCCGCAGCATTCCGGCAATACCCATTTCCTACCGTTGGGCCATCGCACTTTTGGGAGGCCCAACTTGAGCACGCTGAAGCGTAACCACGACATCGAGCACTGGGATGCCGAAGATGTCGCGGCCTGGGAGGCCGGCGGCAAGGACATTGCCAAGCGCAACCTGATCTGGTCGGTCTTCGCCGAGCACATCGGGTTCTCGGTGTGGTCGATCTGGTCGGTGATGGTGCTGTTCATGCCCGCCGACAAGTTCGGCATCGACCCGGCGGGCAAGTTCTTCCTGGTCGCCATGCCGACCCTGGTCGGTGGGTTCCTGCGGATCCCCTACACCGTGGCCACCGCTCGCTTCGGCGGCCGCAACTGGACGATCTTCAGCGCGCTGCTGCTGGTGGTCCCGCTGCTGCTGACGCTGTACTTCGTCACCCAGCCGGGCACCTCGTACACGACCTTCCTGGTCGTCGCCGCGTTCGCCGGTGTCGGCGGCGGCAACTTCGCCTCGTCGATGACCAACATCAACGCCTTCTATCCGCAGCGGCTCAAGGGCTGGGCGCTGGGCATGAACGCGGGCGGCGGCAACGTCGGTGTCCCGGTGATCCAGCTGCTCGGTCTGTTGGTGCTGGTCACCCTCGGCGGCGACTACGCCTACCTCATCTGCGCGATCTACCTGGTCCTCGTCGCTCTCACCGCGGTCGGCGCGGCGTTGTACATGGACAACCTGACCAACCAGAAGGCCGACCTGTCCTCCATGGGCACGGCCCTGCGGGTGCCGCAGTCCTGGGCGATCGCCTTCCTGTACATCGGCACCTTCGGTTCGTTCATCGGCTACAGCTTCGCCTTCGGCCAGGTCCTGCAGATCAGCTTCAAAGCCGGTGGCGACACCGCCGCCCAGGCCGCCGTGCACGCCGCCTCGATCGCCTTCATCGGCCCGCTGCTGGGTTCGCTGGCTCGCCCCTACGGCGGCAAGATGGCCGACCGGATCGGCGGCAGCAAGGTCGCGCTCGGCACCTTCGGCGCCATGATGGCCGCCGCGCTGATCGTGATCTCCGCTTCGACCATGGCCGACCGCAACAACGGCGTCGCCTCCGGCGCCACCATGGCCTTCCTGGTCGTCGGCTTCATCGCCCTGTTCGTGCTCTCCGGTTTCGGCAACGGCGCCGTCACCAAGATCATCCCGTCGGTGTTCGAGGCCAAGTCCAAGAGCCTGCCGCTCCCGCGTGCCGAGCAGGCCGCGTGGTCGCAGAACGCAGGCGGCGCCCTGATCGGCTTCGTCGGCGCGATCGGCTCCCTGGGCGGCGTCGGCATCAACATGGTGCTGCGCTCGTCCTACTCCGCCACCGCCTCGGCCACCACCGCGTTCTGGGTGTTCCTCGCCTTCTACGTGGTCTGCGCGGCCGTCACCTGGACGGTGTTCCTGCGCCGTCCCCGCCTGTCCGTGCCTACCGACTCCGATGTCGTGGTCGAGGCCGAGTCCCTGGTCCTCGAGGCCGAAACCAACGCTTCGTCGGCCAAGACGTCGGCTCGCTGACTACCGACCACTACCAAGGAGGTCACTCTCATGAACAGCACTCGCAAGACAGTGGTCGTGGTCGGCCACGGCATGGTCGGTCACCGCTTCGTCGAGGCCCTGCGCTCGCGCGACGAGGCAGGCGAATGGCGGATCGTCATCCTCTCCGAGGAGAAGCTGCCCGCCTACGACCGCGTCGGCCTGTCCTACTACGTCGGCAGCTGGAAGGCCGAGGAGCTGGCGCTGCCGGGTAACACCTACGACGGCGACGCCCTGGTCGAGCTGCGGCTGGGCCAGCGCGGCGAAGCCATCGACACCGCGGCCAAGACCGTCACCAGCTCCAACGGCGACGTCATCGCCTACGACGCGCTGGTCATGGCGACCGGTTCCTACCCGTTCGTCCCGCCGGTGCCCGGCCACGATCTGCCCGAGTGCTTCGTCTACCGCACCATCGACGACCTCGACGGCATCCGCGCCGCCGCCGAAGCCGCCGGTCCCGGCGCGCACGGCGTCGTCGTCGGTGGCGGTCTGCTCGGCCTGGAAGCCGCCAACGCGCTGCGGCTGATGGGCATGACCCCGCACGTGATCGAGTACAACGACCGCCTGATGCCCGCCCAGGTCGACGCCGGTGGTGGCGCGATCCTGGAGAAGCTGGTCAGCGACATCGGCCTCAACGTGCACACCGGCGTCGGCACCGCCAAGATCGTCTCGATCGAGGAGGAGGGGGCGAACAACGTCACCCTGCACCTGTCGGACGAGTCCGAGATCCACGCCTCGCTGGTGGTGTTCTCGGCCGGTATCCGACCGCACGACGCCCTGGCCAAGGCCGCGGGCCTCGAGATCGGCGCCCGCGGCGGCATCCTGACCGACCTCGCCCTGCAGACCTCGGACCCGAGCGTCTACGCCATCGGTGAGTGCGCCGCGATCGAGGGCATCTGCTACGGCCTGGTCGCCCCCGGCTACACCACCGCCGAGATCGTCGCCGACCGGCTGCTCGGCGGCGCCGGCGAGTTCCCCGGCGCCGACATGTCGACCAAGCTCAAGCTCATGGGCGTCGACGTCGCCTCCTTCGGTGACGCGCACGGCACCACCGAGGGCGCGCTCGAGGTCGTGCTGCACGACGCGGCCAAGGGCACCTACGCCAAGCTCGTCGTCTCCGACGACGCGCAGACCCTGCTCGGCGGCATCCTCGTCGGCGACGCCAGCCAGTACGCGGCCCTGCGTCCGCTGGTCGGCCGTCCGCTGCCCGCCGACGCCGCCGCGCTGATCTCGCCGGCCGGCGCCGAACTGGGCGCCGACGCGCTGCCCGACGACGCCCAGATCTGCTCCTGCAACAACGTCAGCAAGGGCGCGATCTGCGGCGCCATCGCCGAGGGCGCCTGCGACATCCCCGGCATCAAGAGCTGCACCAACGCCGGCACCTCCTGCGGTGGCTGCGTGCCGATGATCAAGAAGCTGCTCGAGCAGTCCGGCGTGGAGATGTCCAAGGCGCTGTGCGAGCACTTCACCCAGTCGCGCGCCGAGCTGTTCCAGGTCGTGCAGGTCACCGGCATCCGCACCTTCTCCGAGCTGATCGCCAAGCACGGCAAGGGCACCGGCTGCGATATCTGCAAGCCGACCGTCGCCTCGATCCTGGCCTCGACCTCGAGCGATCACATCCTCGACGGCGAGCAGGCCGCGCTGCAGGACACCAACGACCACTTCCTGGCCAACATGCAGAAGAACGGCACCTACTCGGTGGTGCCGCGGATGCCCGGTGGTGAGGTCACCGCCGAGCAGCTGATCGTCATCGGTGAGGTCGCCAAGGAGTTCGACCTCTACGTCAAGGTCACCGGTGGTCAGCGCATCGACCTGTTCGGCGCGACCGTGGAGCAGCTGCCGCTGATCTGGAAGCGCCTGGTCGACGCGGGCATGGAGTCGGGCCACGCGTACGGCAAGTCGCTGCGCACCGTCAAGAGCTGCGTCGGTTCCACCTGGTGCCGCTACGGCCAGCAGGACTCGGTCGGCATGGCCGTGCTGCTGGAGAAGCGCTACCGCGGCCTGCGCTCGCCGCACAAGCTGAAGCTGGCCGTCTCGGGCTGCGCCCGGGAGTGCGCCGAGGCCCGCGGCAAGGACGTCGGCGTGATCGCCACCGAGCACGGCTGGAACCTCTACGTCGGCGGCAACGGCGGCCTGACTCCCAAGCACGCGGTGCTGCTGGCCGGCGACCTCGACGACGAGACGCTGATCCGCTACATCGACCGCTACCTGATGTTCTACATCCGCACCGCCGACCGCTTGCAGCGCACCGCGCCCTGGCAGGAGGCGCTCGAGGGCGGCATCGACTACCTCAAGGCCGTCGTGTGCGAGGACAGCCTGGGCATCGCCGACGACCTGGAGGCCGCGATGGCCAAGCACGTCGACGGCTACAAGGACGAGTGGGCGGCCGTGCTCGAGGACGAGAACAAGCTCTCGCGCTTCGTCTCGTTCGTCAACGCCCCTGGCGAAGCCGACCCGACCATCTCGTTCGACGACAGCGGCGAGCGCAAGGTGCCTGTGCTTCTCGGCCTGCCCGGCATGCCCGCCGGTGTTGGCTCCGACACAGCAGCGGCCGGGAAATAAGCGCTTAACCCTGCGGAAACAGGGCGCCTGTACCAATAGGTAAGGCGTTCGGAGGAGGAACCGATGACCGTTATCGACACACCCACCATCACCACGGAGACGGCGACCTGGACACAGGCGTGCCGACTCGACTTCCTGATCCCGGGCCGCGGCGTTGCTGTCCTGCTCAAGGGTGGCAAGCAGGCCGCCCTGTTCCTACTCACGGACGGCACCCTCGCCGCCGTCGGCAACATCGATCCGTTCGGCCGGGCCGCGGTGATGTCGCGCGGCATCGTCGGTGATCGCGGTGGCATTCCGGTCGTCGCCTCGCCCCTGCTCAAGCAGGCTTTCTCGCTGATCGACGGTCGTTGTCTGGACGACCCGACCAAGTCCCTCCCGGTCTACGCCGTGCAACTCGACGGTGGCGTCGTCGCGGTATCCAACGAGCCGGTGCAGGTCGCGGCCCTCGAATCCTCGGACGGCTGATTTCATGACTGCTCCCACCGACAGTGGCCCCGGCCTGGCCGGCTTCACCATCGGCGTGACCGCCGCGCGCCGCGCCGAGGAATTCGGCACCTTGCTCACCCGCAAGGGCGCGACCGTGGTCTCCGCCCCCGCCATCCGCATCATCCCGCTGGCCGACGACACCGAGCTCGAGCGCGTCACCGAGCTGCTGATCGCCGATCCGCCGCAGATCACCGTCGCCACCACCGGCATCGGTTTCCGCGGCTGGATGGAAGCGGCCGAGGGCTGGGGTCTGGCCGAGACGCTGCGTGACACGCTCGCCTCGACCCGGATGCTGGCCCGCGGCCCCAAGGCCAAGGGCGCGATCCGCGCCGCCGAACTGCGCGAGGAATGGTCGCCCGCCTCGGAGTCCTCGGCCGAGGTGCTCGATCACCTGCTCGCCGAGGGCGTCGAAGGCGTCCGCATCGCGGTGCAGCTGCACGGCGCGACCACCGAGTGGGAGCCGGTTCCCGACTTCTGCGAGGTGCTGCGCTGCGCGGGCGCCGACGTGGTCCCGGTCCCGGTGTACCGCTGGGAGCCGCCCGCCGATCGCGGCCCGATGGACGCCATGATCGAGTCGATCATCTCCGGCAGCCTGGACTGTGTCACCTTCACCAGCGCCCCGGCCGTGGCCTCGCTGCTGATGCGGGCCAAGGAGACCGGCCTGCTCGAGTCCGTGCTGCACGCGCTGCGCGGGCGCGTGCTCGCGGCCTGCGTCGGCCCGATCACCGCCGCTCCGCTGGAGGAGCTCGGCGTGCCGACCACCATGCCGGGCCGTGCGCGGCTCGGCGCGCTGGCCCGCCACGTCGCCGAGGAGCTGCCGCGCCGGGCGAGCCGGATCTACGCGGCCGGTCACCTGATCAGCGTGCGTGGTGGCTGCGTCGTCGTCGACGGTGAGGTGCGTCAGCTGGCGCCCGCGCCGATGGCGTTGATGCGGTCGCTGGCCCGTCAGCCCGGCCGGGTCGTCTCCCGCGAGGACCTGCTCTCGGCCCTGCCCGGCGGCGGCGACGACACCCACGCCGTGGAGACCGCGATCGCCCGGCTGCGCGCCGGTCTGGGCACGCCCAAGGCGATCCAGACCGTGGTCAAGCGTGGCTACCGGCTGGCGCTCGACGCCGCGGACTGCTCGGACACCCCGGCGGCCCGCCCGCCGGTGCAGCCGCCGCACCAGGCCGGAATCGGCACGCCCGCCCGGTCGCCGCGCCCGGCG
>NZ_JBCGFB010000088.1:0-26203 GCF_038752175.1 Nocardia sp. No.11
ACCGCGCTCGCCGAGCTGCCGCACGACCGCGTGGTTCTCGCGGCGGGCGCGCGCTCCGCCGACCTGTGGCCGGGGCTGCCGGTGCGCCCGGTCAAGGGCGAGATCCTGCGCCTGCGGCAGCGGCCCGGCGTGAGTCCGGCGCCGAGCCGGGTGATCCGGGCCAGGGTGCACGGCCGGCAGGTGTACCTGGTGCCGCGCGCGGACGGAATCGTCGTCGGCGCAACACAATACGAGGCGGGCTTCGACACCGCGGTCACCGTCGGTGGGGTGCGCGACCTGATCGCCGACGCCGAGGCGATCCTGCCCGGCATCGCGGAATACGAACTGGCCGAAGCGAACGCGGGCTCGCGGCCCGGCACCCCCGACAACCTGCCGCTGCTCGGCGCGCTCGACGACCGCGTCGTCGCCGCCACCGGCCACGGCCGCAACGGCATGCTCACCCTCGCGCTCACCGCGACCCTCGTTCCCGGGCTGCTCGACGACGAGTCGCCCGCGATCGCGGAAATCGCATCACCGCAACGCTTTCCGGCGCTGCAGCTGTCCCCAGGAGGAGTTCGATGACCTCGACCATCCCGATCGGCGTCACCGTCAACGGTGTCGACCACGAGTTCCCCGAGCCGCTCAGCATCCGCGAATTGCTGACCAGGCTCGCCTTGCCGTGTCAGGGCGTGGCACTGGCCGTCGACGGCGCGGTGTTCCCGAAGTCGCGCTGGGACGAGCCGGTCGGCCGCGGCTGGACCATCGAGGTGCTGACGGCGGTGCAGGGTGGCTGAGCCCGCACCGCTGCGCATCGCGGACAAGGAGTTCGGCTCGCGCCTGATCATGGGCACCGGCGGCGCCGAGAACCTGGCCGTCCTGGAAGAGGCCCTGATCGCCTCCGGCACCGAGCTCACCACCGTCGCCATGCGCCGGGTCGACGCCGCGGGCGGCACCGGCGTGCTCGACCTGCTCAAGCGCCTCGACATCACCCTGCTGCCCAATACCGCGGGCTGTCGCACCGCCGCCGAGGCCGTGCTCACCGCGCAGCTGGCGCGCGAGGCGCTGGAGACGAACTGGGTCAAGCTCGAGGTCGTCGCCGACGAGCGCACCCTGCTGCCCGACCCGTTCGAGCTGCTCGACGCCGCCGAACAGCTGGTCGACGCCGGTTTCGTCGTCCTGCCCTACACCAACGACGACCCGGTGCTGGCTCGCAGGCTCGAGGACGCGGGCTGCGCCGCGGTGATGCCCCTAGGCAGCCCCATCGGCACCGGCCTCGGCATCGGCAACCCGCACAACATCGAGATGATCGTGGCCGCCGCGGGCGTGCCCGTCATCCTCGACGCGGGCATCGGCACCGCCAGCGACGCCGCCCTGGCCATGGAACTCGGCTGCTCGGCCGTCCTCCTGGCCACCGCCGTCACCCGAGCCCGCGACCCCGAACTGATGGCCTCGGCCATGGCCGCCGCCGTCCGCGCCGGGCACCTCGCCCGCCACGCAGGCCGCATCCCCAAACGCTTCTGGGCCCAGGCCTCCTCCCCAGCCCGGTAGTCCCCTCTCAGGGTTGGGGTCATCCTCGAGGATGACCCGACTCGCGACCTCACGGCGACGCGCTCGCCGTCTTCGTGCGGCAAGCTGGGGCGCATGATCGAGCTGAAGGGCCTGACGAAGCAATTCGGCCAGACCGTCGCGGTGCAGGACCTCTCGTTCACCGTCCATCCCGGACAGGTGACGGGGTTCCTCGGACCCAACGGTGCCGGTAAATCGACGACCATGCGGATGATCCTCGGCCTGGACCGGCCGACCTCGGGCACCGCCCTGATCGGCGGCAAGCGCTACGAGGATCTGGAGCGGCCGCTGACCCAGGTCGGCGCGCTGCTCGATGCCAAGTGGGTGCATCCGAACCGCTCGGCGCGCGCGCACCTGGAGTGGCTGGCCGCGTCCAACGACCTCCCGAAGTCGCGGGTCGAGGAGGTGCTGCGGCTGGTCGGCCTGTCCGAGGTGGCGGGCAAGAACGCGGGCGGGTTCTCGCTGGGCATGTCCCAGCGGCTCGGCCTGGCGGGCGCGCTGCTCGGCGATCCGAAGGTGCTGCTGTTCGACGAGCCGGTCAACGGCCTCGACCCGGAGGGCATCCTCTGGATCCGCCGCTTCATGCAGCGCCTGGCCGCCGAGGGCCGCACCGTGCTGGTGTCGAGCCATCTGCTCTCGGAGATGGCCCAGACCGCTGAGCACCTGATCGTCATCGGCCGTGGTCAGCTCATCGCCGACACCACCACCAAGGACTTCATCGACCGCGCCTCCGAGCAGTCGGTGCGGGTCCGCAGCCCGCAGCTGGATCAGCTGCGCAGCCTGCTCACCTCGCACGGCATGACCGTGCGGGAAGAGGGCGACGCCGCGCTGATCGTGGCCGGGGTGACCAGCGACGAGGTCGGCAAGGTGGCGGGCACCAACAACGTCACGCTCTACGAGCTGGCGCCGCAGCAGGCGTCGCTCGAGGAGGCGTTCATGCGGATGACCGGCGGCGCCGTGGAGTACCACGGCGCGGGCCTCGACCAGGTGATGGGAGGTGCGCTCTGATGGGCGTGCTCGCTGCGGAACGAATCAAGCTCACCTCGACCCGGTCGCCCTGGTGGTGCTCGGCGATCGTGGTTCTCCTCGGCATCGGCCTGGCCGCGCTGATCGCGCTGGTCACCAAGGCCGAGAACACCCAGGCGGGGGAGGTGCCGACGCTGCTCACCCCGAGCGTGGTGGTCTCCGGTGTCTCCGGCTTCGGCGTGATGGTGCTGATGATCATGGCCGCCCTGACGGTCACCAGTGAGTACCGCTTCGGCGTCATCCGCGCCAGCTTCCTGGCGGTGCCGAACCGCTCGAAGGTGGTGCTGTCCAAGGCGGGCCTGGTCGGCGTGTACGCGGCGGTGCTGACCGGCGTGCTCGCGCTGATCGCCTTCGTGGTGGCCAAGCTGTTCGTCGGTGACGAGGCGCCGGAACTGGTGCTCGACGGAAACTGGCGGGCCATCTACGGCATTCCGATCTACGCTTTCCTGTGTGTGGTCCTGGCCATCGGCGTCGGTGTGCTGGTGCGTCAGTCCGCCGCCGCGATCTCGCTGATCGTGCTGTGGTCCCTGCTGCTGGAGGGTCTGCTCGGCGCGTTCGGTAGCTTCGGTCGTACCGTCAAGCCGTTCCTGCCGTTCCAGAACGCCAACCGTTTCCTGACCGTCGAGGACGTCTCGGGCAACTGGCACTGGGGTGTGTGGGGCAGCCTGATCTACTTCGCCGTCTTCGTGGCGATCGTGTTCGCCGGCGCCTTGGTGATGATCAATCGCCGAGACGCCTGACAGACCGTCCCGGGCTGCCCTCGCAGATGCCCGGGACCGCCCCCGGCGTCCGCTGCCCGGACGCCGGGGGCTTTTTCGTCCGGTGGGGCAGCGGGGTGGACCAGGTACGATCTGGGCGTGAGTGAAACGCCTTCTGGCGGGGTGGATCCGCGGCGGCGTGACGCTGCCGCGGAGGTGGTGATCCCGTTGGAGCCCATCGAGAGTGCGCGGCCCGAGCTGTCGGACACCGACGATGCCCGACCGGGTCGGCGGCGCGTCCAGTTCTCGTCGAAATTGCAGGCGGCGAATCGGCGGGCCGATGTGATCGGTGCCGTGCGCAAGGCTCGGCAGCAGCTGCCCGGTGACCCGGCGTTCGGCGACCCGCTCTCGGTCTCCGGTCCCGGTGGCGCCCGCGCGGTGGCCAGGGCTGCGGACAAGATCGTCGGCGGCACCCCCAGCGCGGCCAGGGAGATCGGATTCGGCGCGCTCCAGGTGTGGCAGGCCGCGCTCGAGCGGATCGGCCGCGGTCGGGGCACCGAGGAGGTGACCATCGTGTTCACCGACCTGGTGGCGTTCTCCAGCTGGTCGCTGTCCGCGGGCGACGAGCGCACCCTGGAACTGCTGCGCAAGGTCGCCAAGGCTATCGAGCCGCCGATCGCCGAGCGGGGCGGTCAGGTGGTCAAACGCATGGGTGACGGCCTGATGGCGGTCTTCTCCTCGCCTGATCGCGCGGTCCGCGCCGCTGTCGCCGCCCGCCGCAATCTGGCGACCGTCGAGGTCGACGGCTACAAGCCGCGCATGCGGGTCGGCCTGCACACCGGTTCCCCCCGTGAGATCGGCGGCGACTGGCTCGGCGTCGACGTCAATATCGCCGCCCGCATGATGGAGGCCGGTGGCAACGGCAACACGATGCTGTCCAGCACCACCCTCGCCGCCCTGCGCCCGGAGACCCTCGCCGAGCTCGGCGCGACGGTCAAGCCCTACAAACGCAACTTCTGGGCGGCCCCGCTCAACGGCGTCCCCGAGGACGTCCGGATCTTCAAGCTCAGCGTCCCCAGCTGAGCCCCGGATTCACCCGCGCTGCTGTTGCCGCTGGTAGCCACGCCAGGCCTGCTGAGTGGGCGTCGCGACGGGCTTGCTCGCGGCTTCCGAAATGCTGGGGTGGCTATTGCAGCCAGAGAGCCGCGCCGACGGCGGCCAGCACCGCGGCGGCGATCAGGGCGATCGACAGCGCGCGGTTGTTCTTCCAGGTCGTGTAGGCGCCGCCGAGCAGGAAGCCGGCCAGGGCCAAGAGAAGGACCGATGACATGGTCTCCATCTTGCCTGGTGGATTGCCCGCAATTAACAAGCACGCATGCTTGCTTTTTTTCTGAACCGATGTGATCCTGGGGTTCATGAGTGCACTCTCGGCGGACCCGGACCTGATCCGGATCGGAAACTGCTCCGGGTTCTACGGCGACCGGCTCAGCGCGATGCGCGAGATGCTGGAAGGCGGCGACCTCGACGTGCTGACCGGCGACTACCTCGCCGAGCTCACCATGCTCATCCTGGGCCGTGACCGCATGAAGGACCCCAGCCTGGGCTACGCCAAGACGTTCGTGAAGCAGATCGAGGACTGCCTGGCCCTCGCGCTGGCGAAGAACGTCCAGATCGTCACCAACGCCGGCGGCCTCAACCCGGCCGGGCTGGCCGAACGGCTGCGCAAGGTCGCCGCCGACCTGGGCCTGGACGCCAAGATCGCCCACGTCGAGGGTGACGACCTGATCGGCCGCGCCGCCGACCTCGGCCTCGGTCAGCCGCTGACGGCCAACGCCTACCTCGGCGCGTGGGGCATCGTCGAGTGCCTGAACTCCGGCGCCGACATCGTCGTCACCGGCCGGGTCACCGACGCCTCGGTCATCGTCGGTCCCGCCGCCGCCCACTTCGGCTGGAGCCGCACCGACTACGACGCCCTCGCCGGCGCGGTGGTGGCCGGGCATGTGATCGAGTGCAGCACCCAGGCCACCGGCGGCAACTTCGCCTTCTTCACCGAACTCGGCGACTTCGGCCGCCCCGGCTTCCCGATCGCCGAGATCCGCCGGGACGGCTCCAGCGTCATCACCAAGCACGACGGCACCGGCGGCGCGGTCACCGTCGACACCGTCGAAGCCCAGCTCATGTACGAGATCCAGAGCGTGCGCTACGCGGGCCCCGACGTCACCACCCGCCTCGACAGCATCGAGCTCAGCCAGCAGGGCAAGGACCGGGTGCTGATCAGCGGCGTGACCGGCGAAGCCCCGCCGCCGCAGCTCAAGGTCTCGCTGAACACCCTCGGCGGCTTCCGCAACGAGATGGAGTTCATCCTCACCGGCCTGGAGATCGAGGCCAAAGCCGCACTGGCGCAACGACAGCTGGAGGCCTGGCTGCCCGCCAGGCCCGCCGAGCTGACCTGGACCCTGGCCCGGCTCGACCGCCCCGACGCCGACACCGAGGAACAGGCCAGCGCGCTGCTGCGCTGCGTGGTGCGTGACCCCGACCCGAACAAGGTCGGTCGCGGATTCTCCAATGTCGCCGTGGAATTGGCGCTGGCCAGCTACCCGGGCGCGACCTTCACGACCCTGCCGGGCAACGGTTCGCCCTACGGCGTCTTCACGCCGGGCTTCGTCGACGCGCACGAGGTGCCGCACACCGCGGTCCTGGCCGATGGCACTCGCGTCGCCATCGAGCCCGCCGCCGAAACCGCTGTGCTGGAACCGGTCGCCGAGCCCGAACTGCCCGCGCCCCCGCCGCCGTCGGAGACCAGCCGCGTCCCGCTCGGCACCATCGCGCTGGCCCGCAGCGGCGACAAGGGCGGCGACGCCAATATCGGCGTCTGGGTGCGCACCGACGAGCAGTGGCGCTGGCTGGTGCACACGCTCACCGTCGAGAAGCTCCAGGAACTGCTGCCCGAGACGGCCGAGCTGACCGTCACCCGGCACGTGCTGGCGAACCTGCGGGCCGTCAACTTCATCATTTCCGGTCTGCTCGGCAAGGGCGTCGCCTACCAGGCGCGTTTCGACCCGCAGGCCAAGGGGCTCGGCGAATGGCTGCGCTCCCGCCACATCGATATGCCGACGGAGCTGCTCGCGTGATCGGTCAGCGCCCGGAGGCGGCAGCGGAGCGTAACCACGGAGGGCGCCCGATCATGCGACAGGAGACAGCAGCATGACGACAATTTGGGACACGCCGGAACGAAAAGAACTGCGCGCCACCGTGCGCGGGTTCGTCGAGCGGGAGATCCTGCCCGACCTCGACACCTGGGAACGCGAGGGCGCGCTGCCGCGCGAGCTGCACAAGAAGGCCGGTGAGCTCGGCCTGCTCGGCATCGAGTACCCGGAATCGGCGGGCGGCGAGGGCGGCAGCATCGTCGACTCGATGATCGTCGGCGAGGAGATCCATCTCGCCGGTGCCTCCGGCGGGCTGTGGGCGTCGCTGTTCACCTGCGGAATCGCGTTGCCGCACATCATCGCGTCCGGTAATCAGGACCAGATCGACCGCTGGGCCGTGCCGACGCTGCGCGGTGACCTGATCGGTTCGCTGGCCATCACCGAACCCGGCGGCGGCTCCGACGTCGGCCACCTCACCACCGCGGCGGTGCGCGACGGCGACGACTTCATCATCAACGGCGCCAAGACCTTCATCACCTCGGGCACGCGGGCGGACTTCGTGGTCACCGCGGTCCGCACCGGCGGCGCGGGCGCGGCGGGCGTCTCGCTGATCATCGTGCCGACCGATACGCCGGGCTTCACCGTCAGCCGCAAGCTGGAGAAGATGGGCTGGCTGGCCTCCGACACCGCCGAGCTGTCCTACGTGGACGTGCGGGTGCCCGCCGCGAACCTGGTCGGCGGCGAGAACACCGGCTTCGCGCAGATCGCCAACGCGTTCGTCAGCGAGCGGGTCGGCCTCGCGGTGCAGGCGTACTCGCTGGCCCAGCGCGCCCTGGACCTGACCGTGCAGTGGTGCCGGGACCGGGAGACCTTCGGCCGCCCGCTGATCAGCCGCCAGAAGGTGCAGATGACGCTGACCGAGATGGCCCAGCGGGTCGACGTGTCGCGCACCTACACCCGGGCCCTGGTCGAGCGCTTCGTCGCCGGGGACACCAACCAGATCGCCCAGGTCTGCTTCGCCAAGAACAATGCCGTCGAGACCGCCGAATGGGTCGCCAACCAGGCGGTCCAGCTGCACGGCGGTATGGGCTACATGCGCGAGTCCGAGGTGGAGCGCATCTACCGCGATGTGCGCATCATCGGCATCGGCGGTGGCACCAACGAGATCCTGACCATGCTGGCGTCGAAAGTATTGGGGTACCAGTCGTGACGACCTTCCGTTCCGCCGTCGACACCGCGTCGCCGGAGTACACCGCCGCCGCCGAGGCGATGGCCACCAAGCTCGCCGAGGTCGAGGCCGAGTTCGCCAAGGCGATCGCCGGTGGCGGCCCCGACAAGGTGGCCCGGCATCACAAGCGCGGCAAGCTCACCGCCCGCGAGCGCATCGAGCTGCTGCTCGACGAGGACTCGCCGTTCCTGGAGCTGTGCCCGCTGGCCGCGTGGGGCAGCGACTTCCATGTCGGCGCGTCGACGATCGCCGGCATCGGCATCGTCGAGGGCGTCGAGTGCATGATCGTCGCGCCCGACCCGACCGTGCGCGGTGGCACCTCCAACCCGTGGACGCTGCGGAAGACCCTGCGCATCAACGAGATCGTCAAGCAGAACCGTCTGCCGGTGATCTCGCTGGTCGAGTCCGGCGGCGCCGACCTGCCGACGCAGAAAGAGGTCTTCATTCCGGGTGGCGCGATGTTCCGCGACCTCACCCAGGCGTCCGCCGCCGGAATCCCCACCATCTCCCTGGTTTTCGGCAACTCGACCGCCGGTGGCGCCTACATCCCCGGCATGTCCGACTACGTGGTGATGGTCAAGGAAGGCGCGAAGGTCTTCCTGGCGGGCCCGCCGCTGGTGAAGATGGCCACCGGTGAGGACTCCGACGACGAGACCCTCGGCGGCGCCGAGATGCACGCCCGCACCTCGGGTCTGGCCGACTATATGGCCGCCGACGAGCAGGACGCGATCCGGATCGGCCGCAACATCGTGCGCAGGCTGAACTGGAAGAAGCAGGGCCCCGAGCCGCGCGCCGAGGTCATCTCGCCGCTCTACGATCCCGAGGAACTGCTCGGCATCGTGCCCTCGGACCTGAAGATCCCGTTCGATCCGCGTGAGGTGATCGCCCGCGTCGTCGACGGTTCCGACTTCGACGAGTTCAAGCCGCTCTACGGTTCCAGCCTGGTCACCGGCTGGGCCGAGATCAACGGCTACCCGATCGGCATCCTGGCCAACGCGCGCGGCGTGCTGTTCTCCGAGGAATCGCAGAAGGCCACCCAGTTCATCCAGCTGGCGAACAAGAAGAACACGCCACTGTTGTTCCTGCACAACACCACCGGCTACATGGTCGGCAAGGACTACGAGCACGGCGGCATCATCAAGCACGGCGCGATGATGATCAACGCGGTCGCCAACTCGACGGTCCCGCACATCTCGCTGTTGATCGGCGCCTCCTACGGCGCGGGGCACTACGGCATGTGTGGTCGGGCGTTCAACCCGCGCTTCCTGTTCGCCTGGCCGAGCGCGAAGTCCGCCGTGATGGGCGGCGCGCAGCTGGGCGGCGTGCTCACCATCGTGCAGCGCGGCGCGGCCGAGGCCAAGGGTCTGCCGTTCGACGAGGAGGCCGCCGCCGGGCTGGCCGCCATGGTCGAGGCGCAGATCGAGGCCGAGGCGATGCCGATGTTCCTGTCGGGCAGGCTCTTCGACGACGGCATCATCGACCCCCGCGATACCCGCACCGTGCTGGGGATGGCCCTGTCGGCCATCCACACAGCTCCGATCCAGGGCGCCGAGGGCTTCGGCGTCTTCCGAATGTGAGGCGCGACATGACAACAGCATCGCGAAGCGATTCCGTGAGCGGCGGTCGGGTGACGGGTGGGGCCATCACGAACGTCCTCGTCGCCAACCGTGGTGAGATCGCGCGCCGCGTGTTCGCCACCTGCCGCCGGATGGGCATCGGGACCACCGCGGTGTACTCCGACGCCGACGCCGCGGCCCCGCACGTGGCCGAGGCCGACGCGGCCATCCGGCTGCCCGGCAACACTCCCGCCGAGACCTACCTGCGCGGTGAGCTGATCATCGAGGCCGCGCTCTCCGCCGGTGCCGACGCCATCCACCCCGGCTACGGATTCCTCTCCGAGAACGCCGAATTCGCGCGGTCGGTGCTGGACGCGGGCCTGGTCTGGATCGGTCCGCCGGTCGCGGCGATCGAGCAGATGGGCTCCAAGGTCGAGTCGAAGAAGATGATGGACGCCGCCGGCGTGCCCGTCCTCGCCGAGCTCGATCCCGCCGAGGTCACCGAGGCGCACCTGCCGGTGCTGATCAAGGCGTCCGCCGGTGGTGGCGGTCGCGGAATGCGCGTGGTGCGCGAGCTGGGTGAACTGAAGGACCAGATCGCCGCCGCGCAGCGCGAGGCCGAGTCGGCCTTCGGCGATCCGACCGTGTTCTGCGAGCGCTACCTCGAAACCGGCCGCCATATCGAAGTCCAGGTCATGTCCGACACCTTCGGCACGACCTGGGCGGTGGGCGAGCGGGAATGCTCGATCCAGCGACGGCACCAGAAGGTCGTCGAGGAGGCGCCCTCGCCGCTGGTCGAGAAGATCGACGCGCTGCGAGCTCCGGGGCCGGAGGCGGTAGCGGAGCGTGCCGCCGCGAGCAGCGCGGATGGGCAGAGCATGCGTGAGCGGCTCTTCGAAGCGGCCCGGCTGGCCGCCGAGGCGATCGGCTACGAGGGCGCGGGCACTGTCGAATTCCTCGCCGACGAGAAGGGCGAGTTCTTCTTCCTGGAGATGAACACCCGCCTCCAGGTGGAGCATCCGGTCACCGAGCAGACCACCGGCCTGGACCTGGTCCGCCTGCAGTTGCAGGTCGCGTCCGGGCTGCCGCTGCCCGCGACCCAGCCCGCCCAGCGCGGCCACTCGATCGAGGTCCGGCTCTACGCCGAGGACCCCGCGCAGGACTGGCAGCCGCAGAGCGGACCGGTGCACAAGATCGAGATCCCGTTCACGGCCGGAGAGTTCACCGTTCTCGAGCAGGCGGGCGTGCGGCTCGACACCGGTGTCGTCGACGGCTCGGTCGTCGGCGTGCACTACGACCCGATGCTGGCCAAGGTCATCTCCTACGCCGAGACCCGCGCCGAGGCAGCGCATCTGCTGGCGACCGCCTTGCAGCGCGCCAAGATCCACGGTCTGGTGACCAACCGCGACCTGCTCGTGCGGGTGCTGCGGCACCCCGCGTTCCTGGCCGGTGACACCGATACCGCGTTCTTCGCGACCCACGATCTGGCCGCGCTGTCCGCGCCGCTGGTGTCCGAGGCCGACGAGGCGCTGTCGATCGTGGCCGCCGCCCTCGCCGACGCGGCGCTGGCGCACACCACGAACCGGTTCGCCAAGCTCGCCCCGAGTGGCTGGCGCAACTTGGCCTCGCAGCCGCAGCGCAAGTCCTACGAGAGCCGCACCAGCGGCACGCACGAGGTGCGGTACCGGTTCACCAGGGCCGGTGGCATCGAGGTCGACGGCCACGACGGCCTCGAACTGATCTCGGTGGCGCCCGAACGGGTGGTGCTGGCGGTGCCGGGTGAGCGCGGCCCGGTCCGCCGCCAGTTCGAGATCGCCCGCTACGGCGACCTCGTCGCGGTCGACTCGCCGCTCGGCCCGGTCGCCGTGCGTCGGCTGCCTCGCTTCACCGACCCGTCGGAGCAGGTCGCGGCCGGTTCGCTGCTCGCGCCCATGCCCGGCAGCGTGATCCGCCTCGGCGCCGCCCAGGGCGACCTGGTGACGCAGGGTCAGCCCATCCTGTGGCTGGAGGCCATGAAGATGGAGCACACCATCGTCGCGCCGGCCACCGGCGTCCTCAGCGCACTGAACGTGACCGTCGGCCAGCAGGTCGAGGTCGGAACCGTCCTCGCCGTCGTCGAGGAAGAAGAGCAGGAGCAGGCATGAGCTTCCACGAAACCGAAGAGCAGAAGGCGCTGCGCGCGGCGGTCGCGTCGCTGGCGGCCAAGTACAACTACCGCGACTACGTGCTGCCGCTCTCGCGCAAGAACGAGCCGCTCACCGAACTGTGGGACGAGGCGGGCAAGCTCGGCTTCCTCGGCGTGAACCTGCCCGAGGAGTACGGCGGCGGTGGCGCGGGCATGTACGAGCTGGCGCTGGTGCAGGAAGAGCTCTCGGCCCAGGGCGCCGGCCTGCTGCTGATGGTGGTCTCCCCGGCCATCTGCGGCACCATCATCACCAAGTACGGCACCGACGCCCAGAAGCAGACCTGGCTGCCCAAGCTGTCCGACGGCTCGGCCAAGATGGTCTTCGCGATCACCGAGCCCGACGCGGGCTCCAACTCGCACCAGATCACCACCACCGCCCGCCGCGACGGCAGCGACTGGATCCTCAACGGCCGCAAGATCTTCATCTCCGGTGTCGATCAGGCCGAGGCCATCCTGGTGGTCTCGCGCACCGAGGACCACAAGACCGGCAAGCTCAAGCCCGCGCTGTTCATCGTCCCGGTCGACGCGCCCGGCCTGGTGAAGAACGTCCAGGAGATGGACGTCATCGAGCCGGATCACCAGTACACCCTGTTCTTCGACGACGTGCGCCTGCCCGCCGACGCCCTCGTCGGCTCCGAGGACGCCGCCATCGCCCAGCTGTTCGCCGGCCTGAACCCCGAGCGCATCATGGGCTCGGCGATGGCGATCGGCCTGGGCCGCTACGCCATCGATCGCGCGGTGGAGTACGCCAAGGAGCGCACCGTCTGGAAGACGCCGATCGGCGCGCACCAGGGCATCTCGCATCCGCTCGCGCAGATCAAGATCGAGCTGGAACTGGCCAAGCTGATGATGCAGAAGGCCGCGACCCTCTACGACGCGGGCGACGAGTTCGGCGCCGCCGAGGCCGCGAACATGGCCAAGTACGCGGCCGCCGAGGCCAGCATCAAGGCACTGGACCAGGCGATCCAGACCCACGGCGGGTCGGGTCTGACCAAGGAGGTCGGGCTGTCGGCGATGCTGCAGGCGGCGCGCATCATGCGCATCGCCCCGGTCAGCCGGGAGATGATCCTGAACTTCGTGGCCCAGCACTCCCTCGGTCTGCCGCGGTCGTATTAGTTGGAGCGCTGGCGCGCTCGAGTCGCGGCCTTTGGGGGTCGCGGGTGCGGGGCTGGGAGAGCGGTCAGAGTTGAGTTCGATCTAGTGAAAGGTTGAGGTGGGTTCGATGAGTGATCCTGAGGGCGCGCCCTTTGTCCGGTACGAGGTCGTCGATGGGTTCGCCACGCTGACGTTCGATTCCCCGCACAATCGCAATGCGCTCTCATCGAAGNACCGGCGACCCGGCCGCGACCGGCCACTGCGTGGCCGCCGCTCCTCGGGGTCGCGGGTGCGGGGCTGGGAGAGCGGTCAGAGTTGAGTTCGATCTAGTGAAAGGTTGAGGTGGGTTCGATGAGTGATCCTGAGGGCGCGCCCTTTGTCCGGTACGAGGTCGTCGATGGGTTCGCCACGCTGACGTTCGATTCCCCGCACAATCGCAATGCGCTNATCTAGTGAAAGGTTGAGGTGGGTTCGATGAGTGATCCTGAGGGCGCGCCCTTTGTCCGGTACGAGGTCGTCGATGGGTTCGCCACGCTGACGTTCGATTCCCCGCACAATCGCAATGCGCTCTCATCGAAGCTGGTGCGCGAGCTACTGGCCGGATTGGACGCGGCGAACGCCGATCCCGTCGTGCGCGGCATCGTGCTGGCGCACACGGGCGACACCTTCTGCGCGGGCGCGGACCTGAAGGAGGCGAGTACCGCCGATCCGGCGACCGCGGCCGATCAGCGCACGCGGGTGATGATCGATGTGCTGCGGGGCATCCTGGCCTCGCCCAAGCCGGTCGTCGCCCAGATCGACGGCAATGTGCGCGCCGGCGGCATGGGCATCATCGGTGCCTGCGATCTCGTCGTCGCCGGGCCCAGCAGCAGTTTCGCGCTCACCGAGGTGCGGATCGGGATGGCGCCGTTCATGATCTCGCTCACCCTGGTGCCGCGGATGGACCAGCGCTCGGCGAGCCGCTACTTCCTGACCGGCGAGAAGTTCGACGCCGCGACGGCACAGCGGATCGGGCTGGTGACCATCGCGGCCGCCGATGCCGCCGCCGAGGTCAAACGCCTGTGTGGCGAGCTGCGCAAGGGTTCGCCGCAGGGGCTGGCCGAGTCCAAGAAGCTGGTCAATTCGACCCTGCTCGCGCGCTTCGACGCCGAGGCCGAGGAGCTCGCACAGCGCTCGGCCGGGTTCTTCGGCACCCCCGAGGTGATCGAGGGCATGACCGCCTTCTTCCAGAAGCGCCCGCCCAGCTGGGCACAATAGTCCGATGGCGACACCCCACGAACCCAAGCAGGACCGCAGCCGGGCCACCCGGCAGCGGCTGCTCGAGGCGACCATCGACTGCCTGGCCGAGACCGGCTGGGCGGCCGCCACCGTGTCGGTGGTCGCCGAACGGGCCGGGGTGTCGCGCGGGGCCGCCCAGCATCATTTCCCCACCAGGGAAGACCTGATCACGGGCGCGCTCGAGTACATGTTCGACACCAGGATGGATCAGTCGGCCGCCGAGGCCGCCGCCATCAGCGAGGTCGCCGAGGGCGTCGGCCGCACCCGCGCCGTCGTCTCGGGCCTGGTCGAGTCCTACACCTCGCCGCTGTTCAAGGCGGCCTTGCAGGTGTGGACGCACGCCGCCGCCGATCCCGCGCTGCGCGAACGCATCGTCCCGCTCGAGGCCCGGTTCGGCCGGATCGCGCACCGGCGCGCGGTCGAAGCACTCGGCGTCGACGACTCCGATCCGGTCAACCATCACCTCGTCCAGGCGACCCTCGACCTGGCTCGTGGGCTCGGCCTGGCCGACGTCCTCACCGACGACTCGGCGCGCCGCAAACTCATCGTCGACCAGTGGGCGGCGACCTTGCATTCGGCGCTGAACACCTAGGTATAACCCTGGTGACCTGCGCAGTTCCGAGTGTCGGCCATCTCGGCCAGACCATGGTGGATGTGCTGACCGAGCGCGGCCACGAGGTGGTCGCGTTCTCATCGCGTGAAGCGCAGTGCCGCAGGGCAAACGACGACCGATCCCTGCCGGTGGTCGGTGGGGCTGATCGGGTCCGCGTGAGCCGCACCGGGTGCGAACGCTGCGTCGAGCGGGTGAGCCTTGGGGGTCTTCACGTCGAGGCCGGGTCTGTCGGACCGGGGTGATCCGACCGAGCCCGGCCCCGAGTGTTCTTGCGGGCGTTCGGCCCTGCCGACTACTTCGGTTGGGTGAGGTCGTACAGCGTCACGCCGTCGACGGTGGTCGCGGTGTAGTTCGCCGTCACCCAGGCGGTGATCGCCGAGCTGGTCGACTCGCTGTTTCCGCCGGGGCCGCCCCGGCCGCCCGCCACGAAGTAGTGGATCTTGCCCTCGGCCACATAGGTTGTGAACTGGTCGAGGGTGGGGGAGGGGTCGCTGCCGTTGAAGCCGCCGATCGGCATCACCGGCAGCTCGGTGGCCAGCTGGTATCCGGCGGCGCTGTTGGAACCGACCGTCGCCGCGACCCAGGTGTAGTTCTCTCCGTCGCGCTCGAGCAGGCTGACGATCCGATCACTCGGTCGCGAGCCACCGAGCAGACCGCCGGCCCCACCCGGCTGGGCCGCACCACCATCCGACTGCGAACCGCCACCCTGGGCAGCACCTGACGGAATACCGCCGCCCTGAGCGCCGCCCGATGGCATCCCGCCCTGAGCATCGGCACCACCCGACGAGTTCGCCCCATCCGCGCCCGGCATCGCGCCCATCCGAGCATCACCGCCAGGCCACATCCCTGGCCCACCCCGACCTCCGAACCCGTGCATCCCACCGGCGTTCGGCCCGGCCGACGGAATCGCGCCGGAGTGCGCGGTCGCGAGGGTATCGATGGAGTAGGCGACGGGCCCGGCGAGCCCGACGAAAGCGGCGGCGATCGCGGCGATCACCGCCTGTCTGCGGGCCAGCGGGAAGGCGGCCGCGATGGTCGCGAGCACACCGACCACGAGGATCGTCCAGCGCAGCCACGGCTGGAAGGACGCGCTGCGCGACAACAACACCCACGCGGTGGCGGTGGTGAGGCCGATGGCGAGCGCACCGGTGAGGCGCACCCACAGCCGATCCCGCGCACCCCACAGCTGTGTCGCGCCGATGCCGATCAGCGCGGCGACGGCGGGCGCGAGGGCCACCGTGTAGTACTGGTGGAAGATGCCCGCCATGAAGCTGAACACCAGGCCGGTCACGAGCAGCCAACCGCCCCACAGGATCAGCGCGGCCCGGCGTCGATCGGTGCGCGGCGATCGTCCGCACAGGACGAGTCCGGCGACCAGGGCCACCAGTGCGCCGGGGATCAGCCAGGCGATCTGGCCGCCCTGCGCGGGCTCGAACAGCCGGGTGATCCCGGTGCTGCCCCACATGCCGTTGCCGCCGGCGGGCAGTTCGCCGCCGGGGCCGACACTGCCGCGCTCGTTGCCGTTCAGTCGGCCGAGCCCGTTGTAGCCCAGCGTCAGCTCGATGATCGAATTCTCGTGCGACCCACCGATCCACGGCCGCTGATCGGCGGGCCACAGCTCCACTGTCAGCAGCCACCAGCCCGCCGCGACCACCATCGCGGCGCCCGCCGCGAACAGCTGCGCGATCCGCTTGCCCAGCTTCGGCGGGCCCGCGAACAGGTAGGTCAGCGCCAGCGCGGGCACGACGAGCAGTACCTGTAACTGCTTGGCCAGGAACCCGAAACCGATCAGCCCGCCGGTGAGCAGCAGCCACCGCCAGCGCCCGTCGGCGACGGCGCGGGTCATCGCCCAGGCGGCCGCCGTCATCAACAGCACCAGCAGGGCGTCGGGGTTGTTGAACCGGAACATCAATACCGCGACGGGCGTCACCGCGAGCACCGCGCCCGCGATCAATCCCGCTGCGGGACCGAAGGATCGGCGCACTGTCGCCCACAGCAACGCGACCGTCGCGACGCCGAGCAGCACCTGCGGTACGAGCATGCTCCAGCTGTTGAGCCCGAACAGCCGCACCGACAGCTCCATCACCCACAGGGAGGCGGGCGGCTTGTCCACGGTGATCGAGTTGGCCGCGTCGGAGGAGCCGAAGAAGAACGCCTCCCACGATCGCGAACCCGCTTGCACCGCAGCGGCATAGAAGTCGTTGGCCCAGCCGTTGGCGCTGAGGTTGATGAGGTAGGCGAGGGCGGTGCCGAGCAGCAGAACCGCCAAGGCCGGCAGTTCCCAGCGCTTTCGGCGCGGCGCGGTGTCGGTGATCGCGGCGGGCGACGGCGGGGCGATGGTGGCGGTCATCGGCGCGCCTCCACCGTGTCCGTCGCGGCGCGCAGGACGACATCGGGCCCTGGGTCCGCCACCGCGCGGTCGGAGCCGGCATGCCGGAACACCCAGCGCAGTCCGACGAACCGGGCCAGTGTCGCCACGAGATTGGCGAAGACCAGCACGCCGAGCTCCACCACGACGGGGGCGTCGGGCGCCCAGCGATGCAGTGCGAACAGCGAGCCACTGGTGATCGCCAGCCCGAAACCGAAGATCGCCAGACCCTGGAACTGATGGGTCATCGCGTCACCGCGTCCACGCACACCGAAGGTGAAGGCGCGGTTGGCCGCGGTATTGCCCACCGCGGTGATCAGCAGCGACACCAGATTGGCGCCCTGCCCGCCGAGCAGCGGTTGCAGCAGCAGATACAGCACGATGTAGGCCAGCGTCGAGGTCACGCCGACGATCGCGAAACGCACCAGCTGCCCGATCATTCCGAGCGGCACGCCCGCCACCAGCGGCTCGCGGCCGACGGCGGCGCGCAGCTCGTCCAGCGGGAGCGCGCCGGTGGCCAGTGCCCTGGTCAGCCGCCAGATACCGCGCAGGTCTTTGCGGGCGGTGTCGACGATGTCGACCCGGCTGTCGGGATCGTCGATCCAGTCGACGGGCACCTCGTGGATGCGCAGCCCGGCGCGCTCGGCCAGGACGAGCAGTTCGGTGTCGAAGAACCATTCCCCGTCCCGCACCAGCGGGAGCAGTTCACGGGCGACATCGGTGCGCACCGCTTTGAACCCGCACTGCGCGTCGGAGAAGTGGGCCCGCAGTGTGGTTTTCAGCAGCAGGTTGTAGCAGCGGGAGATGATCTCGCGCTTGGGGCCGCGCACCACCCGCGACGACGCGTCGAGCCGGGTGCCGATCGCCAGGTCGGAATGGCCGGACACCAGGGGCGCGACCAGCGGCAGCAGCGCGTTCAGATCGGTCGACAGGTCGACGTCCATATAGGCGACCACCGCCGCGTCCGATCCCGCCCACGCCGCGCGCAGCGCCCGGCCCCGGCCCTTGGCGTCCAGGTGCAGCACCTGGACACCGTCGAGCTCGTCGGCCAGCAGCCGCGCCACCTCGAGGGTGGCGTCGGTGCTGGCGTTGTCGGCGATCGTGATCCGGGCGGTGAACGGGAATCCGTCCCGTAGGTAGGCATGCAGCCTGCGTACGCACAGGCCCAAGTCGGTTTCTTCGTTGTAGACGGGGATCACCACGTCGAGCACCGGCGCGCGGCTGCTCTGCGTGGGCTGTGGCTCGGCCTCGGTCTGGGTCATGCCACCCACCCTCGACGGCGGCGCTGCCACCCAGCTGGGACCGAGCTGGGAGGTTGCTGGGGATCCGCGAGGGTACACTGGAAAAGCTCGTCTACCTGCTCGAACAGTGCTCGACTCGAGGCATGGAGGCGCTCGGATGCCTACCGTCATCGCGGTACTCGTCGCCCTCGTCGGCGGGTTCGTACAGAGCCGGCGTCAGCCCGGTCGACCCGCGGCCGACATCCACATGGTCTGGTGGATGGTGGCCGTCGTCGGGGTCGCCTCGGTTCTCGGCGCCGCCGCCCACATCTTCGACGGCGCCCAAGTCGCCGAGCAGATCGGCTACACGCGGGGCGACGGCGGCTTCCAATGGGAGAACGCGATGGGCGACCTGGCCATCGGCGTGGTCGGCATCATGGCCTACTGGTACCGCGGCCACTTCTGGTTGTGCGCGATCGTCGTCCTGACCATCCAGTACTGGGGCGACGCGGCCGGGCACGTCTACTTCTGGGTGGCCGAGGACAACACCATGCCGTACAACATCGGGATCCCGCTGTGGACCGACATCCTCCTGCCGATCGTCATGTGGGCGCTCTATGTGCTGTCGCGACGAAGCAACGGCGACGCGGTGCCGAAAGCCGAAGCGGGTACCCGGGGCGGCTGACCCTCCGCTAGCCGCGGCGCACGCGCAGCACGCTGTCGGCCCGTTCGCCCTCGACGCCGTCGGGGCTCGTCGACGGGCTGGTGAGCAGGCCCGCGGTCGCCACCTGCCACTCGGGGCCGAGGTCGAGCTGGGCGAGCATCTGCTCGATCGTCGGGAAGGAGACGTCGTGCGGCGGGGTGGTGACCCAGGTCGGCCAGTGCGCGTGGCTGCCGATCACCAGCACGCCACCGGGGGCGACGGCGGCCGCGGCCTTGCGCAGGATCGTCGCGCGCTCGTCGGGGCGTTCCACCGGTGAGTGCAGGAACTGCGCCGAGACCAGGTCGAAGGTGCCCGCCGGGAAGCTCGTCTGCAAGTCGTGGCGCTCCCACGTGATCCGCACGCCCGCGTCGGCCGCGTGCCGGGCACCCCGCTCCATCGCCGTGGCGGAGACGTCGACGGCGGTGACCTGCCAGCCCTGCTTCGCCAGCCAGATGGCGTCGCCGCCCTCGCCGCATCCGAGGTCGAGCGCGGTGCCCGGCGTCAGCCCGGCGACCTCGCTGACCAGGGTCTTGTTGGCGTTGCCGGTCCAGATCTGGTCTCTTTCGCGGTAGAAGTCCTCCCAGAACTGTTCGGCGGTCGGCGCGGTCTCGGTCATCGGGGCTCCTGTCGGTCGGCGGACGCGTAGACGATTCGATGGTGCGGGCACCGGGCGAAAACCCGCAAGAAAGATTGCCGGTCCGGCAAAAGTCGCCCCGCGCAGCACCCGGGCCGACCGCGCCAATAAGCTGCTGACCGTGACGCGCGGTTACCGGAAGGCAGACGAGCCGGTCCGTCGTGTCGATGCGCGGACCGAGCGGTGGCGCGAACATCGCGTGCAGGTCCGGATCGAATTCGTCGACGCCGCGTTCCGCGCGCTGGATCGGGTCGGCCCCGATGTCAGCATGGGCGATATCGCCAAGGAAGCCGGTGCGGCCAAGCCGAAGCTGTACCGCCATTTCGAGGACAAGACCGATCTCTACAACGCGATCGTGGACCGGGTCCGCGACATGCTGTGGGAACGGGTGCTCAGTGGGGTGAACCTCACCGACGATTCCGTCGCCGACCTGGTGCGTCGCGCGGCCGCCGAATACGTGGCCGTCGTCTCCGAGCACCCGAACGTCTTCCGGTTCATGCTGCACAGCCATTTCAGCCAGCAGGCCAAGGAAACGGAACGGGCGCTGGTCGCGGCCAGGCAATCGGCGCGGCGGGCCGCGGAATTCTTCGCCGGTCTGCTGCCCACCGAATCGATCGACGTGGCCGGGATCGAATTGGTGAACTATTCGATTTTCGGCGCGGTGGCCTCGGCCACGGACTGGTGGCTCGGCGCGAATCAGCGCGAGGTCTCGGCGATGCCGGTGGAACGATTCGTCGATTATCTGGCCGAGAGCATCTCGGCGCTCGCCACGGCGCACGCACGGTTCAACGGAGTCAGGATCGACCCGTCGCAGCCGTTGCGCGACGCGTTCGTCGTCGGCTGAAAGTCGTCGCGCCCGAGGCGAACTCCGTTGTTCTCGCCGGCTGCGTCGTTGGAACCGGTGGTGGGTGCGATGGATTCAGTATGAACCTGCCCACCGACAAGTTCGCGACGCCACGCTAGACATCGGTGCGCAGTCGCCACAGCGGGGAAACCGGCCCGTGGCCCGCGCCGAGGTCGTAGGAGGCGGCCAGGCAGCGATAGGTCCACTCCTTGGCGAAGGCGACGGCGTCGGGCACCGAGTAGCCGTTGGCGAGCGCGCTGGCGATGGCCGCGGCGAGGGTGTCGCCGCCGCCGTGATCGTTGCCGGTGGCGATGCGCGGCGCGGTGAACTCCCGGAAGGTGTCGCCGTCGTAGAGCAGGTCGGTGCTGTATTCCGAGGAGCGCAGGTGCCCGCCCTTGACGATCGACCACTGCGCGCCCAGCGCGTGCAGCGCCTCGGCGGCCGTGCGGGCGGTGGCGTCGTCGGCCACCTCGATGCCGGTGATCAGGCGGACCTCGTCGAGATTCGGCGTGACGACCGTGGCCAGCGGGATGAGGGTGTTGCGCACCGCGTCGAGCGCCTCCGCGTGCAGCAGCGGGTCGCCGTGCATCGAGGCCGCGACCGGGTCGACCACCAGCGGCACGTCGGCGTCGCGCCCGATGCCGACCTCGCGGCACACGTCCGCGACGGCCTCGATGATCGCGGTGGAGGCGAGCATGCCGGTCTTGGCCGCGCCGACGCCGATATCGCGGACGACCACCCGAACCTGATCGGCCACGATCTGCGGCGGGATCTCGTGAAATCCGCTGACGCCCACCGTGTTCTGCACGGTCACCGCCGCCACCGCCACGCACGCGTGCACTCCGCACAGCGCCATCGTCCGGGAATCGGCCTGGATGCCGGCGCCGCCGCCGGAGTCGGTGCCCGCGATGGTGAGCGCGCGAACGGGGGTCTGGCCATCGGGGGTCAGCGGCAACATCTTCACCCTCCAACCCTACGACCGGCGCCCGGTTCGCCGGACCCCGCCCGCAAACAGCAAATGAAAACCATTATCATTAACTCGTGACCAACTCCGCCCCCCTCGCGCACCTGCCCGTCACCGTCCTGTCCGGCTTCCTCGGCGCGGGCAAGACCACGCTGCTCAACCACATCCTCGCCAATCGGGAGGGCCGCCGGGTGGCGGTCATCGTCAACGACATGAGCGAGGTCAACATCGATGCCGCGCTCGTCGCGGGCCAGGGACATCTCGACCGGACCGAGGAGAAACTGGTCGAGCTCACCAACGGCTGCATCTGCTGCACGCTGCGCGAGGACCTGATCGAGGCCGTGGCCCGGCTCGCCCGCGACGGCCGGTTCGACCAGCTGGTGATCGAGTCCACCGGCATCTCCGAACCGATGCCGGTGGCCGCGACCTTCGACTGGGAGTTCGAGGACGGGTTCCGCCTCGGCGACCTCGCGCGTCTGGACACCATGGTGACCGTGGTCGACGCGTCGACCTTCCTGGCCGAGCTGGTCAAGGGGCAGGCGCTGGCCGAGCGCGAACTCGAAGCGGGCGAGGGGGACACCCGCACGATCGCGGATCTGCTGGTCGATCAGGTGGAATTCGCCGACGTCCTGCTGATCAACAAGACCGACCTGGTGAGCGCGAACGCCGCGGCCACCGTCGAGGCGACCGTCCGCAGGCTCAACCCGAGGGCGCACGTGCTGCGCACCGAGAAGGGGGTGGTCGGGCTGGACGAGGTGCTCGCCACCGGCCGCTACAACCCGGTGGTGGCCGCCGAGGCCGAGGGCTGGGCCGAGGAGCTGGCCGGCGGCCACACCCCCGAGACCGAGGAATACGGGATCAGCAGTCTCACCTACACCGCCGACCGGCCGTTCCACCCGGACCGGCTCGCCGACGCGCTGGCCGGACTGCGGGGGATGTTGCGCAGCAAGGGCTTCTGCTGGATCGCCAGTCGTCCCGAGCTGGCCGCGATCTGGTCGCAGGCCGGGCCGAACCTGACCTTCGAGCAGGGCGCGTGGTGGTCGTCGCTGGAAGTGCCCGCGGGCCAGGAGATCGTGTTCATCGGCGTGCGCCTGGACTCGGCCGCGGTCCGGCGCGCACTCGATGCCGCGCTGCTCACCGACGCGGAGTTCGCCGCGGGTCCGGCCGGGTGGGCCGGCTTCGCCGATCCCTTCCCGGCCTGGGGTGAATTGCACGAGCATCACTGATTGCGTTCTTTGGTGCGCGTATAACACTGCGCTGGTGCATGATTCGAATGGGTCGCGACCCACGCGCCGATGAGGGGAGCGTGGGCCGCGGCACCGAAGCCGAATCAGGCGAGGCCGGCGAAGAATCGGCGGATGTCGCCGACCAGCACCTCGGGCGCCTCGTGCGCGGCGTAGTGCCCGGCCGCGTCGTTCGCGCCGCCGCTGCCCGCGGCGGTGTCGTAGGAGTTCCAGCTGACGATATTGCTGTGATCACGCTCGGCGAACCGGCGGATCGACTGGAAGTCACCGGCGAACATGGCCAGCCCGGTAGGAACCGTGGTCGGCTCGGTCGGGTGCTCGGTGGCGTGGGCGTCCTCGTAGTAGAACCGCAGCGACGAGCCCGACGTGCCGGTGAGCCAGTACAGCGCGATGTTCGCCACGACGAACCGCGCGTCGATCGACTCGCCGAACAGCTGGGCGTTCCAGCCGAGCAGCCCGACCGGCGAATCGGCCAGGGCGTAGGCCAGGGTCTGCGGCTGCTGGCTGTGCAGGGTGTTGAAGGCCATCTTGTTCTCGTGGAACCACTGCAGATGCGCCAGCGCGGCCATATCAGCTTCCGACAGGCCCTCGAACTCGGCCGGGTCGCCGGACGGGAACGAGTACAGCTGGGTGACATGTACGCCGAGCACCCGCTCGGGCGCGATCCGGCCGAGCTCGGGGGAGACCATCGAGCCGCCGTCGTTGCCGATGGCGCCGTAGCGCTCGTAGCCCAGGCGCGCCATCAGTTCCGCCCAGGCGCGGGCGGTGCGGTAGCGGTTCCAGCCGGTGCTGCGGGTCGGGCCGGAGAAGCCGAAGCCGGGCAGCGACGGGATGACCAGGTGGAAGGCCGGATCCTCGGCCGATTCCGGCTCGGTGAGGGGCGCGATCACGTCGATGTACTCGAGGATCGACCCCGGCCAGCCGTGGGTGAGGATCACCGGCGTCGCGTCGGGCCGCGAGGACCGGATGTGCAGGAAGTGGATGTTCTCGCCCTCGATCTCGGTGGTGAACTGCGGGTAGGCGTTCAGCTCGGATTCCAGCGCCCGCCAGTCGAACTCCTCGAGCCAGTACTGGGCGAGAGTGCGGACGCGCTCGGCCGGGACGCCGTAGGCGTCGCCGACGCCGGGCAGCTCGTCCGGGAAGTGCGCGCCGCGCAGGCGGGCGGCGAGGTCGTCGAGCTTCGCCTGGGGCACGTCGATGCGGAAGGGGGTGATGGTGGCCGTGGCGGTCATGTCGACTCCTTGTTGTGAAACGGAATGCTTCGTTCTGTTCCAACCGTAGCAGAACGGATCATTCCGTTTCAAGTGGTAGTCTGGATTCATGCCCAAGCAGACCGAAACCGCAGCTCAGCCCCGCCTGTCGGGCCGCAAGGCGCAAGCCGCGCGCAATGACAGCCTCATCCTCGACGCCGCCCGCGCCGTGTTCCTCGACGATCCGACCGCGCCGATCGCGGCTGTCGCGGAACGCGCGGGCGTCGGCATCAGCGCCCTCTACCGGCGCTATCCGAGCAAGGAGGTGCTGCTGCGCACGCTGTGTCACGAGGGATTGCGCCGGTTCAACGCCGAAGCGGATGCGGCGCTGGAAGATCCGGACGGGTGGCGCGGATTCGTCGGCTTCCTGGAACGCGTGGTGGAGGCCGACGTGCACTCGCTGACGGTCAAGCTCGCGGGCACCTTCACTCCCGACGAGTCGATGCTGCCCGACGTCATCCACTCGGGCGAAGTGAGCGCGGAGCTGGTGCGCCGGGCTCACACGAGCGGACGACTGCGCGCCGACTTCGATCCCCAGGACGTGGGGCTGCTGCTGGAAGCGTGCGCCGCGGTCACGATGCCCGACCCGGTGCGCACCGCCCAGCTGCGGCAGCGCGTGCTGGCCCTGCTGCTCGACGGCATGACCGCCGAGGGGGACCTGCCCGGTCCACCACCCGCCGACGGTGAATACGCCTGGCGCTGGGAGCGCAGGCCGTGAACAGCCTGTTCGGCCCGCGTCTCGGCCCTGCCGGTGGCAGACTCGGCACCACCGCGTGACCGAACCACCCTCGGGAGGCACCTCGTGAACTGGACCCTGGAAGTCGTGATCGTGCCGGTCTCCGATATCGACCGGGCCAAGGACTTCTACGCGAATCGGCTCGGCTTCGTCGTCGACCACGACACCGTGATCTCCGAGGACGTGCGCATCGTGCAGCTCACCCCGCCGGGTTCGGGCTGCTCGATCGTCATCGGCAAGGGCGCGGTGCCCGAGATGCCGCCCGGTTCGCTGAAAGGCCTGCAACTGGTGGTGCCCGATATCGAGCTGGCGCACGCCGAATTGGTGGCCCGCGGCGTCGAGGTCACCGACGTGCAATCCCTCGGTCAGAACCCCAGGCCGACACCGCATCCGCTCGACAATGTCGGCTTCGTCTTCTTCAGCGATCCCGACGGCAACGGCTGGGCCGTCCAGCAGATCTCGGCCAGGGCCGAGAAATCCTCGAGCTGATTCGAACCCTGTCGGGCGACCCGTGCGGCCGGGCACCATGCACGAATGCTGTTGGCGAGCCCCACCGAGACCGACGAGCGACGGATACCCCTGTACCGCCGCTCCGGCTTCCTGCGCGCGCTCTCGCCGATCGTGCTGCTGCTGGTCTGGCAGATCGGCAGCAGCAGTGGCTGGATCCCGGCCAAGAAGCTGCCCGCGCCCTCGGTCGTCTTCGACGCGGGGCTGGAGACCTTCCAGTCGGGCCAGCTCGGGGACGCACTGCTGGTCTCCGGCCAGCGCGCGCTCTACGGCTTCGTCCTGGGCGCGGTGCTCGCGCTGGTTCTCGGCGTCCTGGCCGGACTGAGCAAGATCGGGGAGTACGCGGTCGATCCGCCGTTGCAGATGATCCGCACCATCCCGCTGTTCGGCCTGATCCCGCTGTTCATCATCTGGTTCGGCATCGGTGAGGAACCGAAGGTCTACCTGATCGCTCTCGGCGTGTTCTTCCCGCTGTACCTCAACACCTTCGCCGGCATCCGCCAGCTCGATCCCAAGCTGCTCGAGCTCGGCAGCGCCCTGCAACTGGGCCTGGCCGAGCGGCTGCGGTTGCTGATCCTCCCCGGTGCGCTGCCGCAGATCCTGGTCGGCGTGCGGCAGAGCCTCGGCATCGCCTGGCTCTCGCTGATCGTCGCCGAACAGATCAACGCCGGCGCGGGTCTGGGCTTCGTCGTCAACAACGCCCGCGAATTCCTGCGCACCGACATCGTGGTGTTCGGCCTGGTGATCTACAGCTTGCTCGGCCTCGCCACCGACTCCATCGTGCGCCTGCTCGAACGCCGCGCCCTGCGCTGGCGCCCGGCGGTCCACCGCTGATGTCCGCCCCCGCTCCCCGTGCCGATCGCCGGACCCACCCCGTCCCGGCCTTCGGCTGGCCCGCCACCCGCCGCCGCACTACCGCGAGGATCCCGTCATGACCGCTGCCGCAGTCACTCCCATCTCGGCCAAGGCCGCCGCGCGTACGCCCGCAACGCGAATCGCCGGTCTGGGTAAGAAGTTCGGCGAACGGATCGTGCTGGACGGGATCGATCTCGAGATCGGGGCTGGCGAGATCGTCGCGCTGGTCGGTCGCAGTGGGTCGGGCAAGTCCACGCTGCTGCGGATTCTCGGCGGACTCGAGACCGCCGGTCGCGGTGAGGTTTCCGTCGCCGGCAGGCCGACGATCGTGTTCCAGGAACCGCGGCTCGTTCCGTGGCAGCCGGTGGTCCGCAACGTCGCGCTGGGCAGGCCGAAGCCGCGCAATCGGCGCGCTGACGACAAGGCCGCCCGCGATCTGCTGGCCGAGGTCGGCCTGGCCGGGCGCGCGGACGCCTGGCCGCTGACCCTGTCCGGCGGCGAGGCCCAG
>NZ_JBCGFB010000089.1:0-25760 GCF_038752175.1 Nocardia sp. No.11
CGCCGTGGCCGGGCCTGTCGGTCCGCCCGCTGCCGACCCCGACCGGCCTGGACCTGCGGGTCGGCTGGACCGGCGACCCCGCCTCCACCCCGGCGCTGGTCGGCGCCGCGACCTGGGCGCGGGGCGACCGGACCGTGTTCAACGCCCGCAGCAACGACTGCGTGCGCCGCCTGCTCACCGCCGTCGAAGCCGACGACGCCACCGGTGTCGGCACCGAGATCGACTACGCCCGTGGCCTTCTCCTCGACCTGGACGCCACCGCGGGCCTGGGCATCATGACGCCGCGACTGCACGCGCTGTGCGCGGCCGGAGCCGCCGTCGGTGCCCCGGCCAAGCCGTCCGGCGCGGGCGGCGGCGACTGCGGGATCGCGCTCGTCGACCGCGCGCGTCCGGACACGAGCACCGAACTGACCGACCGTTGGGTCGCCGCCGGTATCCGGCCGCTGCCGTTGCGGACCCACCCGTTCGAAGGGGACACCGCATGATCGCCGATCGCAAGGACGACCACGTTCGCCACGCGGTGAACCAGCGCAGCGCCGACACCGGCGCCAACGACTTCGACTCGATCACCTTCGTCCACCACGCGCTGGCGGGGATCGACAGCCGGGACGTGTCGCTGGCCGTCGACGTCGCCGGAAAGCAGTGGGACACACCGCTCTACGTCAACGCGATGACCGGCGGCAGCGTCAACACCGGCGAGATCAACCGCAAGCTGGCCATCGCCGCCCGCGAGACCGGTCTCCCCATCGCCACCGGGTCGATGAGCGCCTTCTTCCGCGACCCCGAGGTCGCGGGCACCTATCGCGTGCTGCGCGAGGAAAATCCGCACGGGTTCGTGATGGCCAATGTCAACGCGACCGCCTCGCTGGATCAGGTGCGCCGCGCGATCGACCTGCTCGAGGCCGACGCGCTGCAGATCCACCTCAACGCGGTCCAGGAAGTCGTGATGCCCGAGGGCGACCGTTCCTTCGGCTCGTGGCCCCGCCAGATCGAGCACCTCACCGCCAATGTCGCGGTGCCGGTGATCGTGAAGGAGGTCGGGTTCGGTCTCAGCAGGCAGACCGTCGCCTGGTTGCGCGATGCCGGTGTCTCGGTGGCCGACGTCGGCGGCCGGGGCGGCACCAACTTCGCCCGCATCGAGAACGAACGACGTCCGGCCGCCGACTTCGCCTTCATCGAGAGCTGGGGGCAGTCCACCGCCACCTGCCTGCTCGACTGCGCCGGGATCGACGGCATCGACATCGCCGCCTCCGGCGGCATCCGGTCACCGCTCGACATCGCCAGGGCGCTGGCGCTGGGCGCCGCCGCGACCGGAGTCGCCGGTGCCTTCCTGGACACCGTCGTGCGCCGCGACACCGACGCGCTCGTCGAGCAGATCCGCACCTGGCTCGATCAGCTGCGCCAGATCCTGACCGTGCTCGGCGCGCGCACCCCGGCCGACCTGGCCGGCTGCGACCTGCTGATCACCGGGGACGTGGCGAGCTTCTGCGCACTGCGCGGCATCGACACGGCGTCTCTTGCCCACCGGAGTCCCTGGTGGCGCGAATCGAAAGACCGAGGAGGAGTCATCGATGAATGACATGTCGTACGCAGCGGTCCCGCTGCAGTGGGTGGGGCCCTTGCGCATCACGGGCAATGTCGTCGACGATGCCGTCGACGTTCCCCTGGCCACCTACGAAACGCCCCTGTGGCCCTCGGTCGGTCGCGGCGCGCGGATCTCCACCCTCACCGAGCGCGGCATCGTCTCCACGCTCATCGACGAGCGGATGACCCGCTCGATCCTGCTCGAGGCCGACGACGCCTACACCGCGCTCACCGCGGTGCGGCAGCTGAAGGACCGCTTCGCCGAGTTGCAGGAGGTCGTCACCGGCAGCAGCCGCTTCGCCCGCCTGATCGACCTGCACCACCAGATCAACGGCAATCTGCTGTTCCTGCGGTTCGAGTTCAGCACCGGCGACGCCTCGGGCCACAACATGGCCACCCTGGCCAGCGACCACCTGATGGACCACATCCTGACCACGGTCTCGGGCGTGCGCTACGGCTCCATCTCCGGCAACTTCTGCACCGACAAGAAGGCCACCGCGGTCAACGGCATCCTCGGCCGGGGCAAGAACGTGGTGACCGAGCTGCTGATTCCCCGCGAGGTGGTGGCCCAGCGCCTGCACACCACCGCAAGGCAGGTGGTGGAGCTCAATATCCGCAAGAACCTGATCGGCACCCTGCTGGCGGGTGGGATCCGTTCCGCCAACGCGCATTACGCCAACATGCTGCTCGCGTTCTACCTGGCCACCGGACAGGACGCCGCGAACATCGTCGAGGGCTCCCAGGGCGTCACCCACGCCGAGGACCGTGACGGTGATCTGTATTTCTCGTGCACGCTGCCCAACCTCATCGTCGGGACCGTCGGCAACGGCAAGCACGCCAGCTTCGTGGACGACAACCTCGAACGTCTGGGCTGCCGCGAGGACCGGGAGCCCGGCGAGAACGCCCGCAGGCTCGCCGTCATCGCCGCGGCGACCGTGCTCTGCGGCGAGCTGTCGCTGATGGCCGCGCAGACCAATCGCGGTGAATTGATGCGCGCCCACACCCAATTCGAGCGGTCCACCACGAGCAACGGAACACAACGATGAACACATCCTCGGTCGGCATCCACGACCTGTCCTTCGCGACCACCCACTACGCCCTCGACCACGCCGTGCTCGCCGAGCGGCTCGGCGTCGACCGCGACAAGTTCTACCTGGGCATCGGCCAGGAGAAGATGAGCGTCGCCGCGGCCGACGAGGACATCGTCACCATCGCCGCGGCCGCGGCCAAGCCCATCCTCGAACGCCACGGCACCGACAACATCCGCACCGTGCTGCTGGCCACCGAGACCGGTGTCGACCAGTCCAAAGCCGCCGCGCTGTACCTGCATTCGCTGATCGGGCTGCCCAACGCCGCGCGCGTGGTGGAGCTCAAGCAGGCCTGCTACGGCGGCACCGCCGGACTGCAGTTCGCCGCGGGCCTGATCGCCCGCGATCCGGCGCAGCGGGTCCTGGTCATCGCCGCCGACATCGCCAAGTACGAGCTGGACTCCCCGGGTGAGCCGACCCAGGGCGCCGCCGCGGTGGCGATGCTGATCACCGCGAATCCGGCCATCCTGCAGCTGGATCCGTACTCCGGGCTCTACAGCGCCGACATCATGGACTTCTGGCGCCCGAACTACCGCAGCGCCGCCATCGTCGACGGCAAGACCTCGGTCAACGCCTACCAGAAGGCCGCCCAGGAGGCCTGGACCGACTACCGCCGCCAGGGTGGCCGCGACCTCGCCGAGTTCGCCGCCTTCTGCTACCACCAGCCCTTCACCAAGATGGCCTACAAGGCGCACCGGCACCTGCTCGAGAGCCAGGGCCACACCGCCGACGCCGCCGAGATCGAGGCCGCCATCGGCGACACCACCCGCTACAACCGCACGGTCGGCAACAGCTACACCGCCTCGCTGTACCTGGGCCTGGCCGCGCTGCTCGACCACGCCGACGACCTGACCGATCGGGCCCTGGCCATGATCAGCTACGGCTCGGGCAGTGTCGCCGAATTCTTCAGCGGCACCGTGCGACCCGGCTACCGCGAGCACCTGCGGACCGAGGCGAACCTCGCCGCGATCGACTCACGCGAACTGATCGGCTACGAGCACTACCGGGAACTGCACGAGGCCACCTCGCCCAGCGACGGCGCGTACCACGCCATGGCGGAGCAGACCCGCCGTCCGTATCGGCTGGCCGCCGTCTCCGGCCACAAACGCATCTACGAATCCCGCTGAGGTCGCCCCATGAGCAGTAACGACACTTCCACGTCCGTGGACGACCGGTCCGCCGGCGACACCACCCGGCGGCACGTGCAGGTCCTGATCGTCGGTAGCGGCCTGTCCGGTCTCGGCACGGCGATCCGGCTCAGCCAGCACGGTGTGACCGACTATCTCGTCATCGAACGCGGCCCCGATGTGGGCGGCACCTGGCGCGACAACACCTATCCGGGCGCCGGCTGCGATGTGCCCTCGCACCTGTACTCGTACTCGTTCGCGCTGAACCCGAACTGGTCGCGCTCGTTCTCGCCGCAGGCCGAGATCGAGCGGTACCTGCGCGAGGTGGCCGACCGGTACGGGGTGCGCGACAAGCACAAATTCGACTGCGCGATGACCGCGGCGCGCTGGGTCGACGCCGACGGCCGCTGGGAGATCGACACCAGCGACGGTGGCTTCACCGCCGACTTCGTCGTCTCGGCGGCGGGCGTGCTCGCCGAGCCGAATCTGCCCGACATCAAGGGGATCTCGAGCTTCGAGGGCGAGATCTTCCACTCGGCGCGCTGGAACCACGACGCGAGCCTGGCGGGCAAGAAGGTCGCCGTGATCGGCACCGGTTCCTCCGCCGTGCAGATCGTCCCGTCGATCGCGCCCGAGGTCGAGCGGCTCGATGTGTACCAGCGCACCGCGACCTGGGTGATGCCCCAGCTCAACCGGCCGTATTTGGCGCCGGAACGCTTCGCCTTCAAGCACGTGCCCGGTCTGCAACGGCTGATTCGCGCGCTGATCTACACCACGCGCGAACTGTTCGTGATCACCCAGGTGAAGTACCCGTGGACCGGCCTGCTGCTCGAAGCGGTCGGGCGGGTGAAGATGCGGCTCGAGATCCGCGACCCGGACAAGCGGCGCAAGGTGCTGCCCGAGCACCGCATCGGCTGCAAGCGCATGCTGGTCTCCAACAAGTTCTACGGCGCGCTCGATCGTGACAACGTCGATCTCGTCACCGACGGCATCGCCGAAGTCCGCGCGCACTCGATCGTCACCGAGGACGGCACCGAACGCGACGTCGACGCCATCGTGCTGGCCACCGGCTTCCATGTGGCCGATTCGCCGACGTTCAACCTCTACACCGGCCGCGACGGCCGGACGGTGTCGGAGGCGGCCGACGCCGAGGGTTACCAGATGTACAAGGGCACCACGGTCGCCAATTTCCCGAACATGTTCTTCATGCTCGGCGCCAACTCCGGGCTGAACTACACCTCGCTGATCTACATCATCGAGTCGCAGATCAACTACATCGTCGACGCGATCACCACCATGCGGGTCCGCGGTCTGCGGTCGTTCGAGGTGAAGGTCGACGCCCAGCGCGCGTACAACAGGGCGCTCGAGCCGAAGATGGCCCGCACCGTATGGGTCAACGGCGGCTGCACCAGCTGGTTCCTCGACAAGCACGGCAACAACTCCGCGCTGTGGCCCGACTTCAGCTTCCGGTACCGGAAGCTGGTGCGCAACTTCGACATCGAGGCCTACGACACCACGGCGACGACGCGGTGACCGACACGCCTCGGCGCCATGTCCGCGTGGCGATCATCGGGGCCGGGTTCGCCGGGCTCGGCGTGGCGATGCGGCTGCGCCGGCTCGGGATCACCGACTTCGTCGTCTTCGAGCGCGCGAGCGATATCGGCGGTACCTGGCGGGACAACACCTATCCGGGCGCGGGCTGTGACGTGCCGTCGCAGCTGTATTCGTATTCGTTCGCGCCGAATCCGGACTGGACACACTCGTTCTCGACGCAACCGCAGATCCAGCGGTACGTGCAGGACACCGTCGACCGGGAAGGGGTGCGCGAGGCGATCCTGCTCGACTGCGAGGTGAGCGACGCGCGCTGGAACGCCGCCACCGCGCGCTGGGACATCCAGACCTCCCTGGGCGCGTTCACCGCCGACATCACGGTCTCGGCGGCGGGCCCGCTCAGCGCGCCGAGACTGCCGGAGATCAAGGGCATCAGCACCTTTCGGGGTGCGCTGTTCCACTCCGCGCGCTGGGATCACGAGGTCGACCTGACCGGCAAGCGGGTCGCGGTCGTCGGCACCGGCGCCTCGGCCATCCAGATCGTGCCGTCGATCGCGGGTACGGTGGGCCGGCTCGCGGTGTATCAGCGCAGCGCGCCCTGGGTGCTGCCGCGCCTGGGTCATCGCTACACGCGGCTCGAACGCCTGTGGTATCGCCACGTTCCCGGTTCCCAGCGACTGGCCCGCGCGGGGGTGTACTGGGTGCGCGAGTCGTTCGTGCTCTGGCAGTCGAAGTATCCGCCGCTGGCCGACTTCTTCGCCGCCGGTGCCCGCCTGAAGCTCTGGTGGGTGATCCGGGACGCGGCGTTGCGGCGCAAGGTGACTCCGGACTACCGGCTGGGCTGCAAGCGGATGCTCATCTCCAACGAGTACTACCCGGCGCTGGCGCGCGAGAACGTCGATGTCGTCACCGACGGGATCCGGGAGATCAGGGAACACTCGATCGTCGCCGAGGACGGCACCGAACGCGAGGTCGACGCGATCGTGCTGGCGACCGGGTTCAAGATCTCGGACTCGCCGACCTACGACCTGATCACCGGCCGCGACGGGCGCACCCTGGCGGAAGTGTTCGGCGAGCACGGGCTCAGCGTGTACAAGGGCACCACCATCGCGAACTTCCCGAACCTGTTCCTGATGATCGGCCCGAACGCGGCGCTGAGCTACACCTCGGCGTTGTTCACCATCGAATCGCAGATCAACTACATCGTCGACGCGATCACGACGATGGACGCGCGCGGGCTGCGGACGGTGGAGGTGTGTGCGCAGGCGCAGCTCGACTACAACCGGGACCTGCAGACGAAGTTCGCCGGTACCGTCTGGAACGCGGGCGACTGCACCAGCTGGTTCGTCGACGAGCGCGGACAGCACTCCCGGCTCTGGCCCGACTTCAGCTTCCGGTTCGAACGGATGCTGCGGACGTTCGACGTGGACGCCTACGACACGACCGCACGGACGTAGGGCGCGCGGGCACAGCTGATCCCGGGACGAGGTTGGGGGCGTCCCGGGATCATCGCTGAGTCAGCCCGACAGCGATTCGAGCAGTGTGGCGAGTACATCGACGAGGTCACCGAGAATCGCGGAAAACATGAGCTCTCCCTTCAGTCGGATGATCGGCCCGCAGGAGTACGGAAAGCGGCGCGGAACGCGGCTTCATCGCTGTGGTGCAGGAATGGGCCCCGGGCCCGTAAACCGGAGTGCGGGAAGATCGCTGGAATATCCGGGATCACACCAGACTCGGTGTGGAAATGCATCCACACCGTAGCAAACCGGGTTTTGCGTATACAAGGATGTGAAGGTCGGCTAAAGATTCGTTATCGAATTTTCGAAAACGCAGGTCACGGCGGGTATTCGGGGTGTGCTCGACGTTATCCGCAGGAATGGCGCGCCCCGCGCACACCGTGCCTGCGGGGGTGATCCGGACGGCTATTCTTGCGGCGCGTCCGCCGGACGTTATCGGAACGTATTGTTGACGGCCTGAGCAGCGGGGCGCACCGATCCGCGCAAGGGGTTCGCGGTCGGGAAGGTGATCGACGGCAGTGTCACCCACATGCGCACTCGGGTGCCGTTCTCGTCGTGGCTGAATTCCAGATCCTCGGTGAGCACCCGCATCATCTCCACGCCGCGCCCGCGATAACCGGGGTCGGTCGGGGTGGGAATCCAGCGGCCCGTGTCGACGACCTCGATGATCACCCGATCGCCCTCGCAGGTGGCGGTGAGAGTGACCCGGCCGGGCTCGGAGTCGCGGTAGGCGTGCTCGACACTGTTGCTGCACGCCTCGTTGGCCGCCGCGACGAGGTCGGCGGCGAGATCGTGCGGAACCGCGGCGGTGGCGAACCAGCGGTAGAGATTGCGCCGCAGGCCGGTCAGCTCCGCCGCGGCGGCGGGGATGTCGAGGTGCAGGGGTTCGGGCGGCTGACGGTAGACGACCATGGCGACGTCGTCGTCGTAGCCCGCGGGCGGACACAGCCGCGAGAGCACGGCGTCGGCGACATCGCGGGGCAGCGCGGCACCGGTCTCGCTGAGCACGCCGGCGATCTTGACGAAGCCCTCTTCGATGTCGTAGCCGCGCTGCTCGACCAGGCCGTCGGTGAACAGCACCAGCGTCGCGCCGGGCGGCAGCGCCGTGGTCGCCTCGGGCCTGCGCGGGGTGTCGAAGGTGGCCAGCGGCACCGCGCGTCCGCCCTCGAGTACCCGGCCCATGCCCCCGGGTGGGGCCAGGATCGGGGGCATGTGACCGGCGTTGGAATAGCGGACCATCCCGCGCTCGGGATCGAGCACCGCCGCGCATACCGTGGTGCACATGGCGCCGGGAATCCGGGCGGCGACGGCGTCGAGCTCGGCGAGCAGCTGCGCCGGTCCGGCGCCGCGCAGCAGCAATGCTCTTGCGGCCGTGCGCAATTGGCCCATCACGACGGCGGCCGAGAGGCCACGGCCGACACAGTCGCCGACCACGACGCCGATGGTGCCGTCACGCAACGGCACCACGTCGTACCAGTCACCGCCGATCTCGAGCGGCGGCAGCGCGGGCTCGTAGTGCACCGAGAAGCGCGGCGGCAGCTCGATCGGGCCGAGCATGGCGCGCTGCAGGGTGAGCGAGGTGGCGCGCGCCTGGTCGAAGTTGCGGGCGCGCTGCAGGGCGACGCTGAGGTGGCCGACCAGCAGCGAGTACAGCGCCCAGTCCGCGGCGCTGATCGCGCGAGGCGCGCCGAAACGCACCCACAGGGCCGCGTCGCCGGTCTCGCCGAGGGGCGCGACCACGGCGTCCACCCCACCGTCCTCGCCGGTGATGGCGGACAGGCCGCGGGCGGGTTGCCTGCGTGCCCGGTCGACCAGGGCGCGGACCTCCTCGTCGAGGACGACCCGCCCCGCCGGCTCCGCGACCGGTGCGGCGACGAACTGCGGTGTGCCCTCGGCACGTCCGGCCACCTCGGGCGCCCCGGCCGGTGGCTCGCCGCAGGAGTACACGTCCGGCTGCCCGGTCCGGCTCGGCCACACCGCGACCAGTGCGGTCCGTGCCCCCATCGTCCGGCGCAACTCGTCGAGCCCGACCTCGAGCACCTCCACCATGCTGGTGGCCGCGCCCACCGCGGTCGCCAGCCGCGAGGCGGCCTGATCGCGCGCCTGCGCATCGTGTTCGGCGGTCACGTCGCGCACGGTGCCGACGAAGATCTCCTCGTTGTTCTCCTGCTTCACCAGCGAGCTGGCGCTCACCGCCAGCCAGCGTTCACGGCCGTCACGATGACGCACCGGCATCACGAAACGTGATGCCTCCGTACCGATCTGGGGGTAGCCCGTCCGATCCGGCAACGCCCACGGATGCGGTACCGGGTAGGGGACCGCATCCGCGCCGTAGCCGGTGAGCACCCCGAAGGCGGAGTTCACCTCGACGATGGTGCCGCGATTGTCGGCGACGAAGAAGCCGTCCTGCAGGGACTCGACCAGTGCGGTGCGGAACGCGTCACGGCCCGCGAGATCCTCGGCGCGCGAACGCTGCTGCTCGTAGCGACGGGTGCCGTCGAGATAGCCGCGGGTGGCGATGTCGAGCGCGGCCATCGTCTGCAGCAGGAACTCCAGCGCCACCTCGGCGCTGCGGGCATCCGCCGTTTCCTCGATGTACGCCGCCACCGCCCGGAAGTGGTTCTCGGTGAGGTCGAGCAGACTGATGCCCTCGACGAGGGCGCGCCTGCCGAGGTCGTAACCCTCGGTGAGGCCGGCCTGGCCGGGCGCGGCGACGTGACGGCGCAGAGCAGCCGAGTAGTCGTCGAGAAATGCGGCCAGGACAGCGCTCATCGGCAACCTCTCATGGACAAGCTCCGCGGAATCGCGCCGCGAGAACCAGGGCGTCGTCGGTGTCCTTGGCATCGCGGGCGAGTAGGTCGCCGGCGATCTGGCTGGCCGGACGCGCCAGATCGATCGACTCCGGGCCGACCGAGACGATGCCGTCGGTGGCCATCAGCAGCAGGTCACCGGGACGGATCGGCAGGGTCTGCGGTTGCAGGTGCGAGGGCAGCCGATAGCCGACGATGCCGCCGGTGAGCAGCATGGTCGCCCGCAGTTCCGGACCGGCCGGACCCAGCGTCAGCAGCCGCGACTCGACATTGCCGACGCCGAGCCACTGCAGCGTCTCGCCCGGTCCCATCAGGGCCAACGAGACCGCGGCGCCGCGGGTTTCGACCATCGCGCGATGGCACAGCACCATCAGCACGTCCAGCGGTTCGCCGCGGTTCTCGGCCAGGATGACCATCGCGCGGTCGGCCGCGTCGGCCGCGGCCGCGCCGTGCCCGAGCCCGTCGAGCACGCCGAACAGCGCGCCACCGTCACCGGTGTCGAGGATGACCGCACGATCGCCCGAGACGTCCTGCCCGGGCAGTGCCCGACCGGCCGTCGACCATTCCGTGCGGCCGATGATCCCGTCTTCATGCACCGTCGGGTACCCACTTCCACATCTCGATCAACGTCCCGCGGCCGGGGGCGGAATCGATGGTGAGGCCGTCCATCAGCCTGCGCGCGCCGGGCAGCCCCAGCCCGAGTCCGCGGCCGGTGGAGTAGCCGTCGTCCAGGGCGCGCGTGATGTCGCGGATGCCCGGTCCCTGGTCTTCGGCCTGGACGACGAGGGAGCGCCGGCCGTCGCGCAGGTCTACGAGCAGCCGGATCTCGCCGCTGCCCGCGTAGCTGGTGATGTTGCGCGCGATTTCCGAGATCGCGGTGGAGATCATGGTGCGGTCGGTGAGAGTGAAACCCAGGGCTGCGGCCAGTTCATGTCCCGCCTGACGTGCGGTGACGATGTCCTCGGAGACTTTGACCGCGATGGCCACCTGCTCAGCGGCCACTGTCACGACCGTCTCGTCGCCTGCTGGGGAGGCGGTTGAGCCACGCGAGGCCCTCCTCCAGATCAAGCGCGGTGTGCATGTCCTCGAAGGTCAGACCGAGCTGCACCATCGCGAATGCCACCTCCGGCTGCAATCCCACGATGACGGTCTCGGCGCCGCGCAGCTGGGTCATGTGCGCGATGGTGCGCAGCGAGCGCGCGGCGAAGGAGTCCATCACGTCGATTGCGGTGACGTCGACGACGATGCCGGTAGCCCGATACCGGCTGACCTGCTTCATGAGGTCGTCCTGGAGACGCTCGGTATCGCTGTCGGTCAGGGCCGACTGCACCGAAGCGATCAGGAACGTGCCCTGTTTGAGAATGGGGACCGGCATGGTGGCTAGCTCAGCGTCCGTCTCGTTCGCTCAGGCGCTCGGTCACCCGGGAGACCTCGTACCCGAGCAGACGCTCGGCCTCTTCGATACCGCCCTGCAGGTCGCCGACCGCGTTCATCTTCGACAGATCCAGGCCGATGGTCACCAGCGTGAGCGCGATCTCCGAGGACAGACCGGTGATGATGACGTTGGCACCCATCAGGCCCGAGGCGTCGACGGTCTGCACGAGGTGGTTGGCCACCACCGAGTCGATCGCGGGCACACCGGTGATGTCGATGACGACGACCTTGGCGCGGTTGGCGCGGATGGCGCGCAGCAGCTGCTCGGTGAGCTGGCGGGCGCGCTGGGAGTCGAGCACACCGATGATCGGCAGGATGAGCAGCTGTTCGCGCACCTGGAGCACCGGGGTGGACAGCTCGCGGATGGCTTCCTGCTGCTGGCGGATGACGCGCTCGCGCTCCTGCACGAACGAGATGGCCACGGTGCTGGCGATGCGGTTGGCGGCGGGTTCGTAGGCGTCGAGGACCTGGTTGAGCAGATCGAAATCGGCCTGGTACTTCTCGAACAGCGAGCGAGCCAGCACGTCGCGCAGGAGCAGCACGATTCCGAGGACCTCGTCGGTCTCGACGCCTCGCGGAATGATGCGCTCGGACAGGTCGCGGGCGTAGGCCTGCAGCGCCTCGACGCTACCGGTGACGAGCACCTCGACGTAGTTGTCGTACATCGACGTGGCCTCGGAGAAGATCTCCTCCGGGGTCATGGCCGTGAGCAGCTCGGCCTCGGTGATGCGCCGCGCCCACTCCTCGCGCAGTCCGGTGCGGTTCTGCCGGAGGTGCTCGACCAGTTGCGGCAGCAAGTTGTCTACCGGGCGCGCCGGCAGCGAATCCGCCGAAAGACTCATGGACACCTCGGACATGGAAACTCCTGCCCCTTTCGACGGGCTTTCTCCGGTGCGCAGCGCGCGCTTGGCTCGAGCCTACTCATACCCCATCCGGGATGCCGTCCAAACGTGCGGGTTGCTCCGCGTCCGCTGACCGTTCCGGGGCGAAGCCTCGCTCCAGCGCTCGCAGCGCGCGGTCCAGATAGCTCGTCAGATCGGTGTCACCGCGTTCGAGCCAGGCGTCGAACGCCGCTCGCGCGGCCGCCAGCGTGGTGCGGCCGACGGCCAGGGGGACCAGGTCGCCGGCGGTGGTGCCGAGGCGCCGGGCCGCGAACTCGCCGACCGCGCGTTCCCACGCGTCGTAGTGCGCGCCTGCGCCCGCCGAGAGCGCGGGGACCCCGGAGACCAGGCGCATCCTGGTGCGCAGCTCCGGGATGTCCTCGGCACGATATCTGTTGGCCGCCACCACGATTCGGCGCACCGCCGCCATCATCGGCTCGTCGTCGGGGACCGCGGCGAACGCGTCGCGCAGGTCGGCGACCTCGTCGTCGAACTGGTGCCAGAGCACCTCGGCCTTGCTGGGGAAATACCGGAAGAAGGTGCGTTCGCTGACCCCGGCCTCGGCCGCGATGCGCTCGACGGTGACGTCGTCGAAGCCGTGCTCGGCGAACAACCGCATCGCGATGACTTCGAGTTCGCGGCGCGTGGTGCGCGGCGGGCGGCCGCGATGCGCGCGCGGGGACGGGGCTGACATGGATACAGAGTAGGGAATCCCGGCCCCTTGATTATGTCAGTGACTGTCGTTAATCTCGGGACCATGTTCGTGGCCCACCTCACATGGCCCGAGGCGGGCACATGTGCCGCCGCGGGAGTGATCCTGGTCATCCCGCTCGGCGCCACCGAGCAACACGGCCCCCACCTGCCCCTGTCCACCGATACCGACATCGCCGCCGCGGTCTGCGCGCGGGTCGCCGCCGAGCGTGCCGACGTGCTGGTCGCCCCGGCGGTGCCCTACGGCGCCAGCGGCGAGCACGCCGGCTTCGCGGGCACCCTGTCGATCGGGCAGGCCGCGCTGGAGCTGCTGGTCGTCGAGCTGTGCCGGTCGGCCACCGACACCTTCGATCGCATCGTGCTGGTGAACGGGCACGGCGGCAATGTCGAGGCGGTGCGCCGCGCGGTCGCCCTGCTGCGCTCGGAATCGCGGGACGTGCGCCTGTTCTCGCCCGGGTACGGCGGTGACCCGCACGCGGGCCGCGCCGAGACCTCGATCCAGCTCGCGCTGACGCCGGATCTGGTGCGCGCCGACCTGGCCGAACCGGGGGACCGGCGCCCGCTGGCCGAACTGCTGCCGCTGCTGCGCGCCGGCGGTGTCCGGGCCGTGAGCCCCAACGGAATTCTCGGTGACCCCACCGGGTCGAGCGCAGGCGAAGGCGCCGCGCTGCTGAACGCGGCAACCACCGCACTGCTGGCAGACCTGGGCCGCTGGTGGCCCCAGGTTCCTGAGGAAGGATCACGTCGATGAATCCCTGGTTCGAGACCGTCGCCGAGGCGCAGCGCCGCGCCCGCAAGCGCCTGCCGAAATCGGTGTACGGCGCGCTGATCGCGGGCTCCGAACGCGGCCAGACCATCGAGGACAACCAGACCGCGTTCACCGAACTCGGCTTCGCCCCGCACTGCGCGGGCCCGATCGGCGAGCGCGACCAGTCGACCACGGTGCTCGGCCAGCAGCTCTCGATGCCGGTGCTGATCTCGCCCACCGGCGTGCAGGCGGTACACCCCGACGGCGAGGTCGCCGTGGCCAGGGCGGCGGCCGCGCGGGGGATCGCCATGGGCCTGAGCTCGTTCGCGAGCAAGCCGATCGAAGAGGTGATCGCGGCCAACCCGGCCACGCTGTTCCAGCTGTACTGGTGCGGCAACAAGGACCAGATCCTCGAGCGGATGGCCAGGGCGAAGGCGGCGGGCGCGGTCGGGCTCATCCTGACCCTGGACTGGTCGTTCTCGCACGGTCGCGACTGGGGCAGCCCGGTGATCCCGGAGTCGCTGAACCTGCGCACCATGATGAAGTTCGCCCCGCAGACCCTGGCACGCCCGCGCTGGCTCGCCACCTACCTGCGCTCGGGCTCGATCCCCGACCTGACCGCCCCCAACATGGCCGTCGGCGGCGGCGCGGCGCCGGGCTTCTTCGGCGCCTACGGCGAGTGGATGCAGACCCCCGCGCCCGACTGGGACGACGTCGCCTGGATCTGCGCCCAGTGGGACGGTCCGGTACTGCTCAAGGGCGTCATGCGGGTCGACGACGCGCTGCGCGCGGTCGACGCGGGCGTGGCCGGCATCTCGGTGTCCAACCACGGCGGCAACAACCTCGACGGCACCCCCGCCGCCATCCGGGCGCTGCCGGTGCTGGCCGACGCGGTCGGCGACCAGATCGAGGTCGTCCTCGACGGTGGTATCCGGCGCGGCAGCGATGTCGTGAAGGCCGTGGCCCTGGGCGCCCGCGCGGTGCTGATCGGACGCGCGTACCTGTGGGGCCTGGCCGCCAACGGCCAGGCGGGCGTGGAGAACGTGCTCGACATCCTGCGCGGCGGCATCGATTCGGCGCTGCTCGGGCTGCGCAAGACCTCGATCGCCGATCTCGACCGGGGCGACATCATCGTGCCCGCCGGGTTCGAACGGGCCCTGGGCGTGCCCGCCGACCTCGAACGACCGCTCACCACAGCGGATCTCGTCCAGCGGTAGCCACCCACCACCGGCGACGGACTCCGCTTCGGCGAGGTCCGTCGCCGGTGTCGTTCCCCGGACGTGCGAGCCGGTGCGCCGCTAGGATCGGCCGGGTCGTCGGCATCGAGGGGGAATTCGTGCGTGGGGGAGTACCGGGCGAGCAGCGGCGCGTCCGAATCATGAAGTCGCGCAGTGTGTCCTGCACGCTGCCCGCCGTGGTGGCGATGGCGCTGGTGGCGGCGGGGTGCGGGACCGGGGCGCCGGCGCATCGCGCGGCCACCACCTCGGCGAAACCGCCGGTGACGAGCACGGCCCGGCCGACCACGACCGCGCGACCCACCACCACGACCTCGGCCCGGCCCACCACCAGCGCGCCCGCGCAGCCGACCGCCGTCGGCATCTGCGTGGACACCACCTCCTCGACCCGGGTGGCCGACGGACTGTGCGACACCGCCGAGGGCCGCTACGCCGATTTCTGGTACCAGCACACCGATACGCTGGTGTACCCGGCGATCGGCGCCGCCGTCGCGCTGGCCGCGGGCAGCTTCATCCGGCCCGCAGGCGCCGGCGTCTACGACCGCGGCGTACCGGACTCCGGCGGCACGGTCCAGCGGGGCGGGCTCGGCACCAGCCGTCCCGACTCCGGGGGCAGCACCGGGTCCTGACGATCAGGCCGGATCCGGGGCCGGTTCTTCGGCGTGCGGGGTCGCGCTGCCCCGTCCGGTGGGATCGAATCCGCCTGCCGCGCTGCGGTGATGGTTGATCAACACGTCGTAGATCTCGGCCAGGGCGGCCAGCTGTCCGCGGTCGAGGACGTCGATCATGTGCCGTCGCACGCTGCGCACGTGCGCGGGCGCGGCCGTGGTGAGCAGCTGGCCGCCCGCGCTCGTCAGGCGGGCGACGGTGCGGCGCTGGTCGTGTGGCATCGTCTCCCTGATCACCAGCCCGCGTTTCTGCATGCGGGTGATCTGGTGCGAGAGCCTGCTCTGCGACCATTCCAGCGCGCCCGCCAGATCGGCGAAGGTGAGGCGCTGACCCGGCGCGTCGGCCAGGTATACGAGCACCGAGTACTCGACCCAGCTGAGGTCGGCCGCCCGGCCCGCGTCACGCCCGATCGCCGCGGCGATCAGGTCGCGGGTCCGGACATAGCCCAGCCAGGCGCGCATTTCGACATCATCGAGCCACTGTGGATCGGTCACGATCGAGCTCCAGATTCTCCGGTGCAAGCTTCGGATTGGAACGGTGCACGCCCCGCCACCGTCCGGGTGAATGGGTAGCACCGTTTGGGTTGAACGTGCAACCTCGATCTTGGTTCAGGCATTTGCCTTACGTCACATAGGGTTGCCTAACCAGCAGGTGGACGCGGGTGGTCGATAGGCTTCCGAGTGCTTTGTGACCAGCCACCCGAGGAGTGCGATTCGTGACCGCGCCGGAGTTCCGCTATTCCGATCTGCTGCCGATCGGCGCCGACGACACGCCGTACCGCTTGCTCACCACCGAGGGGGTCAGCACCTTCGAGCACAACGGTCGCACCTTCCTGCAGGTCGAGCCCGAAGCGCTGCGGCTGCTCACCGAGACGGCGATCCACGACATCAGCCACTACCTGCGGCCCGCGCACCTGCGCCAGCTGCGCAAGATCATCGACGATCCGGAGTCCTCGGGCAACGACCGCTTCGTCGCGCTGGACCTGCTCAAGAACCTCAACATCTCCGCGGGCGGCGTGCTGCCGATGTGTCAGGACACCGGCACCGCGATCGTGATGGGCAAGAAGAGCGAGGGCGTGCTGACCGGTGTCGACGACGCCGAATGGATCAGCCGCGGCGTGTTCGACGCCTACTCCACGCTGAACTTGCGCTACTCCCAGCTGGCTCCGATCACCATGTGGGACGAGAAGAACACCGGCTCCAACCTGCCCGCGCAGATCGAGCTGTACTCGACCGAGGGCGACGCCGACAACCCGGTCTACAAGTTCCTGTTCATGGCCAAGGGCGGCGGGTCGGCCAACAAGTCGTTCCTGTACCAGGAGACCAAGGCTGTCCTGAATCCCGAGCGCATGCTCGAGTTCCTCGACGAGAAGATCCGCTCGCTCGGCACCGCGGCCTGCCCGCCCTACCACCTCGCCGTGGTCATCGGCGGCACCAGCGCCGAATTCGCCCTGAAGACGGCCAAGTACGCCTCCGCGCACTACCTGGACAACCTGCCCACCGAGGGCTCGATCACCGGCCACGCGTTCCGCGATCTCGAGCTCGAGGAAGAGGTCTTCCAGCTCACCCGCGAGTTCGGCATCGGCGCGCAGTTCGGCGGCAAGTACTTCTGCCACGACGTGCGCGTGGTCCGCCTGCCCCGGCACGGCGCCTCCTGCCCGGTCGCCATCGCGGTGTCCTGCTCGGCCGACCGCCAGGCGCTGGCCAAGATCACCAAGGACGGCATCTTCCTGGAGCAGCTGGAAACCGAACCGGCCCAGTACCTCCCGGAGCAGACCGAGGAGATCCTCGGCGGCGACGTGGTGAAGATCGACCTCAACCGGCCGATGGACGAGATCCGCGCCGAGCTGTCGAAATACCCGGTGAAGACCCGGCTTTCGCTGACCGGCCCGCTGGTCGTCGCCCGCGACATCGCCCACGCCAAGATCAAGGAGCGGCTCGACGCGGGCGAGCCGATGCCGGAGTACCTGCGCGACATGGCCGTCTACTACGCGGGCCCGGCCAAGACCCCCGAGGGCTACGCCTCCGGCTCCTTCGGCCCCACCACCGCGGGTCGTATGGACTCCTACGTCGACCAGTTCCAGGCCGCGGGCGGCTCCATGGTCATGCTGGCCAAGGGCAACCGTTCGGCCCAGGTGACCAAGGCCTGCAACGAGCACGGTGGCTTCTACCTGGGCTCCATCGGCGGCCCCGCCGCCCGGCTGGCACTGGACTGCATCAAGAACGTCGAGGTGCTCGAGTACCCCGAGCTGGGTATGGAAGCGGTCTGGAAGATCGACGTCGAGGACTTCCCCGCCTTCATCGTCGTCGACGACAAGGGCAACGACTTCTTCGCCGAGACCTCCAAGCCGATCGCCCTGCGCGTGCGCACCCGCTCCAAGGAACGCGTGTAACCGTCCCGCTCGGCCACCGACCGCGAAGACCCCGGCCTCGCCACCGTGCGAGCCGGGGTTTTCGTTCGTTCCCGGCACACAGGCCGCCGGTGTAGTGTGACCCGCGACATACGCTGGACCGGTTCGACGGGGGTGGAAATGGCGGCCACCGGGATACCGCCCTCGGGGCGCGTCGCGCGCGGGGCGAAGCTGGGGCAGCTGGCGGCCGAACAGACCGTGCGCGGGGTCGGAACGCGGCTGTCGATGATCGGGCGCACCGAGGAGGCCAGGCAGGTGCTGGCCGAGCGGTCGGCGATGAAGACCGCGCAGCAGATCGTCGCGGTGCTCGGCAGCATGAAGGGCTCGGCCATGAAGCTGGGCCAGATGCTGTCGGTGCTCGACCTCGATTTCGTCCCCGAATCGCACCGCGCGCAGTTCACCCGTCAGCTCGCGGCGCTGCGGGATCGGGCGCCGGCCGTCGCGTTCCCCACCATGCGCCGGGTGATCGAGGACGACCTCGGCCCGCTGGCGCGCATCTTCGCCGACTTCGACGAGACCGCCATCGCCGCGGCCTCGATCGGTCAGGTACACCGGGCGACCCTGCGCGACGGCCGCGCGGTGGCGGTGAAAGTGAAATATCCCGGCGTGGAACGGGCCGTGCACGCCGATATCGGCAACCTCGAATTCCTCAGCAAGATGGCCAGATCCGTGCTCCCGAGCATGGCCGACACCGGGGTGCTGGAAGAGATCGCCGCCAACCTGCGCAGCGAGCTGGACTATCTGCGGGAGGCGCGGACCCAGCACCGGGTCGCCCAGCGCTACCGGGGACATCCCTTCATCACCGTGCCCGACGCGATCGAGGAACACTGCTCGCGCAACGTGCTGGTGACCGAATACGTCGCGGGGCAAGGCTTCTCGCACCTGCAGGCGCTGCCCGACGCGGACCGGGACCAATACGGCGAACTGATCTACCGCTTCTACCTCGGCACCCTGTTCACCGACAACGAATTCTGCGGCGATCCGCACCCGGGCAATGTGCTGCTCGCCGAGGACGGCAAACTCGCCTTCGTCGACTTCGGGCTCTACAACCGGATGGACCCCGAGCACGTCGATTTCGAGCGCTCCTGCCTGCGGGCCGCCGCCGAGGACCGGCCCGAGGACCTGTACGCGGCCTGGGTCGGGCGCGGCATCATCGACCCGGACGCCGGCGTCACCGTCGAGGAGTGCCTGGCGTACGTGTGGGCGGCCTGCGGGTGGCATCTGCTCGACGAAGAGGTCACCATCACTCCCGAATTGGCCACCAGCGCCGTGCTGCTCGCCGTCGACCCGCGTTCGGTCGAGTTCCAGGGCATGCGCAGGCAACTGCTCCCGCCCGAGCACGTCTTCTCCCGGCGTGCCGACCTGTTCACCTTCGCCACCCTCGGCCAGTTGCGGGTCAGCGCCAACTGGCATCGGCTGGCCCGCGAATGGCTCTACGGTGAGCCGCCGGCCACCGAGACCGGCCGCGCGATCGTCCGGTGGCAGAGGGGAAATCAGCCGCCACCGCGCCCGGATCGCCCGTCCCCATGACGCTGACCTGTGCCTACGCAATGACGTAGTAGCTTGGTCGGCGTAGGTCACCGGCGACAAGCGGCGAAGGAGGCACGGTGGGTCATCGGACTGGCCGTCCCTCGTCGCGCCGGGCCGGCGCGCTGTGCGCGTTCGTCATGGTCGTGGCCGCCGTGTGCGCGCTCGTGATCGACTGCACCACGGTGCACCACGACAACCACCACGCCCCGGAGGCGGCGCTCGGCGTGGTCGCGGCCGTCGCCGACGGGGCCGGGCTCGCCGTTCCCGATCATCCACTGCCCGACCACTGCCTCGTCGGTACCGTGGCGCCCGATACCGGGCTCGTGCTGCCCCTGCTCGGCCTGCTCGGGGCGCTGGTGATCGTGCTCCTCGCGAGCCTCGGGCATCCGGCCGCGGCCCCGCGCGCCCCGCCTCGCTCATCACTGCGGTACCGCCAGGGCCGCGACATCCTCACCCAGTTCTGCATCTGTCGACGCTGATCGGTCAGCGCCAGGCCCGTCACCCATGGCGGGCCGGTGTTCGCGTGCCCGTTCTCGTCCGCGCCGCCGTGCCCGGCGGCCGACACAGGAAGCGACAGACATGCAGGAATACGTGCTCGACCGGACCGCCGCCGCGATCGCCGAGCGTCCCCAGGGACTCGTCGGCAATACCCCGGTGATGTGGGTGGGAGCGCCGCTGGCCACCGCCGACCGCGGGTTCTGGGCCAAGCTGGAAGGATTCAACCCCGGCGGGATGAAGGACCGCCCCGCTCTGCACATGGTGCGCAGGGCCGAACACCGCGGCGACCTCGCCCCCGGCGCGCGGATCGTCGAATCCAGCAGCGGCACCCTCGGACTCGGGCTCGCCCTGGCCGGACTGGTGCACGCTCATCCGGTCACCGTGGTCACCGATCCCGGACTGGAACCGATCGTCGCGCGGATGCTCGCCGCCTTCGGTGCCCGGGTCGACCTGGTCGAGCGAGCCCATCCCACCGGCGGCTGGCAGCAGGCGCGCCGGGACCGGGTCGCCGAACTGCTCGCCGCCGAGCCGACCGCGTGGTGCCCGGACCAGTACGGCAATCCCGACGCCGCCGACGGCTACGCCGGGCTCGCGCACGAGCTGATCGACCAGGTCGGGCGCGTCGACGTGCTGGTCTGCGCGGTCGGCACGGGCGGCCATTCCGCCGGTGTCGCCAGGGAACTGCGCCGCCGGTTCCCTGATCTGCGCCTGATCGGCGTCGACACGGTGGCCTCCGCGATCTTCGGCCAGCCCGCGGGGCCACGGTTGATGCGCGGACTCGGCTCCAACATCCACCCGGCCAATGTCGACTATCGCGCCTTCGACGAAATCCATTGGGTCGCACCGGCGGAAGCGGTCTGGGCCTGCCGGACACTGGCCGCGACGCACTACGCCACCGGCGGGTGGAGCGTCGGCGCGGTCGCCCTGGTCGCGGGCTGGGCGGCCCGGACGGCCGACGCGGAGACCAGGATCGTCGCCGTCTTCCCCGACGGCCCGCACCGCTACTTCGACACGATCTACAACGACGGCTACTGCCGTACGCACGGCTTGCTCGCGGGTCCGCCCGCCACCGACCCCGACACGATCGATCACCCGGCCGAGCGCGTGGTCGAATCCTGGACGCGCTGCACGACGGTGCTCGATCCCGGCGCGCTCGCCGAGACGGGCCCGGTGCGCGCATGAGGACCCTGCGGATCTTCGCCGGGTTCGATACCCCCGCCCGGCTGCTCATGATCAACCAGTTCGGCATCAACCTCGGCTTCTACATGCTGATGCCGTACCTGGCCGGGTACCTGTCCGGCCCGCTCGGCCTGGCCGCGTGGGCGGTCGGACTCGTGCTCGGCGTCCGGAACTTCTCCCAGCAGGGCATGTTCCTGATCGGCGGCACCCTGGCCGACCGTCTCGGCTACAAACCGCTCATCGTCGCCGGATGTGTCTTGCGCACCGCGGGATTCGCCGCGTTGATCTTCGCCACCTCGCTGCCGATGCTGCTGATCGCCTCCGCCGCGACGGGATTCGCGGGTGCGCTGTTCAATCCGGCGGTGCGCGCCTATCTGGCCGCCGAGGCAGGCGAGCGGCGGGTCGAGGCGTTCGCGGTGTTCAACGTGTTCTATCAGGCAGGCATCCTGGCGGGTCCCCTCGTCGGGATCGCCCTGCTCGGGGTGGACTTCCGGTGGACCGCCGCGGCGGCGGCCGCCGTGTTCGCGGTGCTCTCGGTGGCACAGCTGTGCGCGCTGCCGCAGCGCAGCGGCGCGACCACCGCGACGTCGGTGTGGACCGACTGGCGCGCGATCGCCGGTCACCGGCGGTTCGTGGCGTTCGCGGTGGCCATGGGCGGCACGTATGTGCTGTCGTTCCAGGTGTATCTGGCGCTGCCGCTGCACGCGGGCACCATTTCGGGCGCGGGCGGGCAGGAACTGACCGCGCTGGTGTTCGTGGTGTCCGGCGTGGTCGCCGTCGCCGGTCAGGTGCGGATCACCGCGTGGTTGCGAGCGCGGTGGGGGATCGGGCGTGGTCTGGTCCTCGGTGTCGGCGTGCTGGCCGCGGCGTTCGTCCCGCTCGCGCTGATCCCCGGCGCGGAGTCGTTCGGGACGGTGGCCGCGGCCGCGGCGCTGCTGCTGTCCGCCGCGGTGCTGGCGGTCGGGACGGCGGCGGTCTTCCCGTTCGAGATGGACACCGTCGTCTCGCTGAGCGAGGGCAAGCTGGTGGCGACCCACTACGGGTTCTACAACACGATCGTCGGGGTGGCCATCCTCGCGGGCAACCTGGGGACCGGCGCGGTCCTCGACGTCGCGCGCGCGGCCGGCGCCGACCGGTTGGTGTGGGTGGGTCTGACGCTGATCGGCCTGCTGACCGCGGTCGCGGTCCAGCGCGCGATCCGCCCGGTACCCGGTCGGCACCGGCAACTCGACGCGCTGCCCGCCTACACCGCCGCGCCGGGCCGCTGGCCGATCCGGCCGGACCGGGCGACCTCGGGCGAGCTGACCCGCACACCCTGAATCGGTCGCCCGACCTGCCGGAACGACCCCGCGCACCGTGCCCGAACCCACCACGGCGGTCGGCTCGGGCACGGACCGGGTCGATAGACTTCCGGCATGACTACTGTGCTCGGCCGCCTGGCCGACCGGATGCTGGTGACGGTCACGGCCGCCGCGGCCGTGACCGCCGTCGGCATCGGCATCGCCGAGGCCCAGCCGGGCGCCACCGACCAGCGCGAACAGTTCCAGTCCGCCGCGGGCACCGAGGGCCTCGACCCGCCGCTGGCCCTGGCCTACACCCTCGCCGAGCAGCAGGCGCACGCCGAGGGCGTCCCGCTGTCGATCACCTCGGGCTACCGCACCCCCGAGCAGCAGGAAATGCTGTGGCAGGACGGCCTCGCCACCTACGGCACCCCTGACGAGGCCCGCCGCTGGGTGCTGCCCCCGGCGGAGTCCACCCATGTCTCCGGCCACGCCGTCGACGTCGGCCCCCAGGTCGGCGCCCAATGGCTGGAAACCAATGGCAACCGCTGGGGCCTGTGCCGGACCTTCGACAACGAATGGTGGCACTTCGAGCTGGTCACCGCACCGGGCACCCCGTGCCCGCCCCGCGTGCCCGATGCCGGCATGCGATAGCCGAACGCCACGAACGAACCACCGGGCAGGGTGCCGCGCACCCTGCCCGGTGTGCTGTCACCGGCCGGATTCAGCGCAGGTCGGCGAAGAAGGTGCGGATGTCGCTGACGTGGGCCAGGGGTTCTTCCATGGCGACGAAGTGGTTGCCCGGGTTGCCCGAGGGCCAGTAGGTGATCTTGTGGTCGCGGTCGGCGAGCTTGCGCATCAGCGGTGAACCGCCGCCGTAGACACCGGTCGGGACCAGATTCTGGCCGGGGGGCCAACCGAAGCCACCGTCGCGCAGACCGTCGTACATCGGCCACGAGGAGGTGCCGGTGGTCTGGGTGAACCAGTAGATCGCGGCGTTGGTGAGCAGATGGTCGCGGTCGATGACATCCTCGGCGAGGTCGGCCATCGGGGTGAACTCCTGGAACTTCTGCATCAGCCAGGCCAGCATCGCCACCGGGGAGTCGTTCCAGCCGAGCGCGAAGGTCTGCGGCGCGGCCCGCAGCAGGGTGTGGTGGTCGACGCCGCCGGTCATCCACTGCTGCATCTCCTCCCACTGCCGCAGGTCCTCGTCCGACATCGTCGGCACGTCGGCCGCGGTCGGCATCCCGATCCCGCCGTCGAGATGCACGCCGATGACGTGCTCGGGCGCGGCGAGCGCCATCTCCGGGGCGATGTAGGCGCCGAGGTCACCACCCTGGGTGCCGTAGCGGTCGTAGCCGAGCCGGTCCATCAGCGTGGTCCACATCCGGGCCACCCGGGCCGCGCTCATGCCCGTCTCACGCGGCGCCGCCGAGAACGCGAAGCCGGGGATCGACGGCACCACGACGTGGAAGGCCGGGGCCGGGTCGAGCCCGTGGGCCCGCGGATCGGTCAGCGGGCCGATGGTGCGGGTGAACTCGACGAACGAGTTCGGCCAGCCGTGGGTGAGTACCAGCGGCACCGCGTCCGGCTCGGGGGAGCGCACGTGCAGGAAGTGCACGTCGAGGCCGTCGATCTCGGTGACGAACTGCGGGAACTCGTTGAGCGCGGATTCCTGTGCGCGCCAATCGAAATCCTCGGCCCAGTACCGCGCCAGGTCGCGCAGGTAGTCGGTCGGCACGCCGCGGTCCCAGCCCGCTCCCGGCAGCGGCGCGGCCCAGCGTGCCCGGCGCAGGCGCTCGCGCAGGTCGTCGAGATCGGTCTGCGGGATGTCGATACGGAAGGGACGAATGGTCGTCATCTGCACTCCTCGGTCGGTGTGCACACCACGCTAGGAGTCATCTAGGACAGTTTCGGTCCTAGATGCGCGGCAGAATATCGGCCATGACCGATACCGCCGCCCGGCTGCTCCGTTTGCTCTCCCTGCTGCAGATGCCACGCGAGTGGCCGGGCAGCGAACTCGCCGACCGGCTCGGTGTCACCGACCGCACGGTCCGCCGTGATGTCGACCGGCTGCGCGAGCTGGGCTATCCCGTCGTGGCGGCGCTCGGGGCGACCGGCGGCTACCGCCTCACCGCCGGTTCGGCGCTGCCGCCGCTGGTGCTCGACGAGGACGAGGCGGTGGCCGTCGCGGTCGGCCTGCGGGTCGCGGCCGGGCAGGCCGTCGCCGGGATCGAGGACGCGGCGGTGCGCGCGCTCACCAAACTCGAACAGGTACTGCCCACCAGGCTCCGCAGGCGGGTGCGGGTGGTCGGCGCGGCGGTGACGGTCTCCGCGGGCGCGGGCCCCACGGTCGATCCGGAGGTTCTCACCGTCCTCGCCGCCGCGGTGAGCAACCGGGAACGGGTGCGCCTGCGCTATCGGGACGCCGCGGGCGCCGAGTCGCGGCGACACGTCGAGCCGATCGGCATCGCGGCGGCGGGCCGTCGGTGGTATCTGGTCGCCTACGACCTCGAGCGCGACGCCTGGCGCAGCTTCCGCGCCGACCGCGTCGAGGAGCCGCGACCGACCGGCGCCCGCATCGTCGCCAGGGAACTCCCCGCCGCCGATGCCGCGGAGTACGTCGCGGGGCGCCGAACCGACTGGGCCACACCGCGATACACGGTGGACGTGACGTTCGAGGCGCCGGCGCACCGGGTGGCGGGCAGGCTCGGTGCGGCGCCGGACAGCATCGTGGCCGACGGCGATGCCAGGTGCCGGCTCACCGAAACCCGCGACGACGACCCGCGATGGCTCGCCGCGCAACTCGTCGCCCTCGGGTTCCCGTTCCGGGTGCACGGCTCCCCGGAACTGCGAGCACACCTGCGCGCCTGCGGGTCCCGGCTCGCGGATGCGCTCGCCGAATGACCTCAGAGCCTGCCGGTGTCCTTGAGCACCCGGCGTGACTGGGCGAACAGCATGCCCACATTGACCGTCTTGCGGCACACCACCACGACCACCAGGTCGTCGCGGCTCTCCGCGCGCAGGAACAGGTGGGTGAGGTTGTTGGAATTGACCAGGATCTCCTGGAAGTAGTGGTCGTCGCTGCGGATGCCGCGCCGTTCCTTCCAGATGTCCTCGATCATCACCACATTGCGGCCCTGGAACAGGTCGAGGGTGGCGGCCGCGAGCAAATCCAGCACCTCCGGCGGATGGTTGTCGACGGTCTCCACCGACAACAGCATGCCGGTCGACATGTCGATGACGCCCGCGGCGACGCAGTCGGGAACTTCGGCGCGCAGCGACTTGACCATCCCGGTGAGCCGTTCGTTCATGCTGGCGGGGGTGCCGTTGGTGTTCATGAGATCCTCTCGGTTCTCCGCCGTGGCGAAGAGTCGGGTACGTCCACGGCGGTCGTGGACGGGGGAGCGGCCTGCGGCGGACGCGGCCGGAGGGTGTCGTTGATGCCGCTGGCGCCGCGGCGGCGCCGGGGCAGCGCCGGGTCGACCATGCCCGCCCCGGCGGGGAC
>NZ_JBCGFB010000090.1:0-25188 GCF_038752175.1 Nocardia sp. No.11
AGCACTCGACCCAGATGAGTGCAAGCAGCAGAACCAAGTAATCTGCTACAGAACCACAGAATCGAGGTGAAGGCGCCGATGATCTCCCCACACGACCCGATACCGGCAGCACAGGCGGTGTACGCGATCTCCGTAGCCGCGGAACTGGCGGGCATCGGGGTACAGACCCTGCGCCTGTACGAACAACACGGCCTGCTCACCCCCGCTCGCAGCGCCGGCGGCACCCGCCGCTACAGCGGCGACGACCTCACCCGCCTACATCGCATCACCACCCTCACCGGCGAGGGCATCAACCTGGCCGCGGTGGCCCGCATCCTCGAACTCGAAGACACCGTCGCCACACTGCGCGCCGAACGCGATCGACTGCGCTCCGAACGGAAGTCGCCCCGCGCGTAAGCGCCCTAGCCGGCGGCAGCGTGCTCCGGCCCCCGCTTGTGCGCGACCAGGGCGTCGACGAGGTAGGTGTGCACCGGTAGCCAGGCGGACAGACCCGCCACGGCGATGATGCGGTCCACGACCGAGGGCACCGGATTCACCAGATCGACCCCGATTCCCTCTGCCGCGGCCTGCTGCGCACGGGCCGCCAGGTCCAGCACGGCGCGGCAGCCGAGAAATCCCGCGTCGCCGATGTCGACGACGAGGTGGCCGGTCTCGGCGGCGGCGAGGAAGGCGGCATCGAGCATGCGTCGCCACCGCGGGAGCGTGTAGGCGTCGACCTCACCGCAGACGTACAGGATCACCGCGTTGGGCCGGGCGACCAGTTCGCCCTGCAGCCGCGCGCACACCTCGGCGGGCTCGCCGGGAAGGGGCGGAAAATGGTTTCCGCCGTGACGGGAGTGGACGCTCACGAGTCCTCGAATTCTCGGGGCACCGGTGCAGGCCCCGAATGCACGATCGGCCCTGTTTCATCAAGGACGGTCGCCGCCTCGATTCCACCACTGTCAGCCCTCGGTGTCAGCGACTGTGACAGCACTGTTGCCGCATAGGATCGGCCCCGTGGCTACGCGGCTGGTGCAGATCCATATGAAAGCTCGCGATGACGGTGCGCTCGGACGGTTCTGGGCGGCGGCGCTCGGTTGGGAGACGGGCAGCGAGGCGCCGGGGGTGACCAATCTCGAGCCCGAGGACTTCGCCTATCCCGATCCGAGCGCGGTCTGTATCGACGTGGTGGCCGATCCCGCGCCCAAGACGGTGAAGAACCGCGTGCACATCGACCTCGCGACCATTTCGGCGACCGAGCAGACGGAGCTGGTCGCGCGACTGCGGGCGCTCGGTGCGACGCCCGCGGACGTGGGCCAGGGCGAGGTGCCGTGGACGGTGCTCGCCGACCCCGAGGGCAACGAGTTCTGCGTGCTGGAGCCTCGGGCGGTCTACCGGGGCACCGGGCCGATCGCCGCGGTGGTCGTCGACTGCGTCGATCCCCGGGCCATGGCGGAGTTCTGGGGCGAGGCGATGGACTGGACCGTGCACGAGGTGTCCGACGATCACGCGACACTGCGCTCCGCCGTCGGCGTCGGCCCCTATCTGGAGTTCCTCCGCACGCCGGAGCCGAAGACCGTGCGCAACCGCATCCACCTCGACCTGCGGCCCTATCCGGGCGACGACCACGCGGCGGAGGTGGAGCGGCTGCGGACCCTGGGCGCGACCGATCTCGACATCGGCCAGGGCGAAGTGCCGTGGACCGTCCTGGCCGACCCCGAGGGCCACGAATTCTGCGTGCTCACCCCGGCCTGACGGCAGCACACCACTCGTCGGGACAGCTCCCGGCCTCCAGCAATCGAGCGAACATCGTGTGATTGCGCCGTTATCCGCCCCTGATACGTTCGAAAAGAGGCTGGTACTGGGCGGATTGCGATCCACAATGGAGGCGTCATGAGCGTTTTGTCCGACGACTTGCAAACTCTCAGCTACGAAGCGTACGTCTATCTCTACTCGCTGGTGACGATGGAGGTGACCCGTCAGCAGCAGACGAACTCACCCGCCGGTTCCACCCCCGGTTTCGGACCTCCGAACCAGTTCCACCACATGCGCCAGTTCCCGGATGTCGAGTTCCGCGCGGTCGTGCGGCCGAACTTCGACACGCTGTACTCGTCGGCCTGGCTGGATCTGACCCGCGGCCCCGTCCTCGTCCACGCTCCCGACAGTGACGACCGCTACTACATGCTCCCGATCCTGGACGCCTGGACCGATGTGTTCGCCACCCCGGGCAAGCGGACCACCGGCACCGCCGAACAGGACTTCGTCATCGCCGGCCCCGGCTACCGCGACGAGCTGCCCGCCGACGTCACGGTGATCCGCTCCCCCACGCCTCATGCCTGGATGATCGGCCGTACCCAGACCAACGGGCCCGCCGACTACGCGGCGGTGAACAAGTTCCAGGACGGATTGCGGATCACCGAACTGGCCGACCCGCCCCCGTTCGAGCCGGATCCCGCCCTGGTCACCGAAACCGAACCACTGCGGCAGGTCGATACGATGTCGGCGACCGAGTTCTTCGACCGCGCCGCCGCCGCACTGAAAGCCGACCCGCCGCACAGCACCGATTTCTCCCAGCTGGCACGGATCGCGCTGCTGGGCATCGTGCCCGGGCAGGACTTCGACGCGACCCGCTTCTCCCCCGAGGAGCTGGAAGCGATCGAGGCGGGTGTCGCCGCGGCGCGCGCGGCGGTGGCCGCGGCAACGCCTCACCTGGCTCCGCCGGTCAACGGGTGGGTGAGCGTGCACGGCAACATCGGCGTCTACGGCAACGACTACCTCAAACGATCCGCCGTCACGCTGGTCGGGCTGGGCGCCAACCCGCCCGAGGACGCGATCTATCCGCTGCTGACCGCCGACGCCGACGGCGAACCGCTCGTCGGCGACAACGACTACGTGATCCACTTCGACGCGGGGAAACTGCCACCGGCTACGGCGTTCTGGTCGATCACCATGTACGACGCCGAGGGCTTCCAGATCCCCAACGAACTCGATCGCTTCGCCATCGGCGACCGAGATCCCTTGCGGTACAACGCGGACGGTTCACTCGACATCTCCGTCTCCCGCAAGAACCCGGGCCCCGACCTCGAATCGAACTGGCTGCCGGCAGCGAGCGGCCCGATGGGCATCACCATGCGCCTCTACGCGCCGCGCTCCGAAGCACTCGACGGCACCTGGGCGCCGCCACCGGTTCAGCGGCGCAAGAACTGAGCACCGCCGCGGCGCACGGCATAGATCACGATGCCGAGCGCGACGACGCCCGCCCCGGCCAGCACGGAGATGGCGGGCAGCGTGCAGGCCAGGACCGCACACCCGAGCAACCCGATGACCGGCACCCACCGCGGCGGGCGACCCTCCGACGAGGTCAGCGTCCACGCGGCCGCGTTCGCCACGGCGTAGTAGAGCAGCACGCCGAAGGAGGAGAATCCGATCGCGGCCCGGATGTCGGCCGTGGCCGCGGCGATGGCGACGACCACCCCGACCGTCACCTCGGCCCGGTGCGGCACCGCGAAGCGCGGATGCACCGCCGCCAGTCCGTGGGGCAGGTGGCGATCCCGGGCCATCGCCAGCGTCGTGCGCGACACACCGAGAATCAAGGCCAGGAGCGATCCGAGTGCGGCCACCACGGCACCGACCCGAACCACCGGCTCGAGCCACCCGGCGCCGGCGACCCGGACGACCTCGGTCAGCGGTGCGCTCGCCCGCGCCAACCCCTGCGGCCCCAGCACGACCACGGCCGCGACCACGACGAACGCGTACACCACCAGCGTGATGGCCAGCGCCAGCGGAATCGCGCGCGGAATCGTGCGCGCCGGATCGCGGACCTCCTCACCCAGCGTGGCGATCCGCGCGTACCCGGCGAACGCGAAGAACAGCAGGCCCGCCGCCTGCAACACCCCGAATACGGTGACCTCGGAGCCGAGTTCCAGCCGCGCGAACTCGGCGGACTCGGACGTGCACGCCGCGACCACGACCGCGGCCAGCACCGCCAGCACGATCGCTACGATCACCCGGTTCAGCAGCGCCGATTTCTGGACACCGCGGTAGTTCACCGCCGTCACCGCCACGACCGTGCCGACGGCCACCGCGTGCGCCTGCGCCGGCCACGCGTAGGTGCCCACGGTCAACGCCATCGCCGCGCACGAGGCGGTCTTGCCGACGACGAAACACCAGCCGGCCAGGTAGCCCCAGAATTCGCCGAGCCGTTCGCGCCCGTACACATACGTGCCACCGGAGGCCGGGTACCGAGCGGCCAATTGCGCCGAGGAGGTCGCGTTGCAGTACGCGACCACGGCCGCCACCGCGAGCCCCACCAGCAACCACGATCCGGCCGCGCGTGCCGCCGGTGCCAGGGCCGCGAAGATCCCGGCGCCGATCATGGCGCCCAGCCCGATCATGACCGCGTCGGTGACCCCCAGGCTGCGGCGCAGGCCGGTCGGCGTTGTGTCGGACACCTTGCTCCCGTCTCAGATGATCACGATATCCATCAAATTCATTTGATGGGTTCGGTGTTATCCTGGATCGGTGACGTCGACTCGTCAAGCTGTTCCACCGTTTGTTCATCTGGCCGCCCATCCGGTGCGATGGCAGTTGCTCAGAGAACTCTCGGGCAGTGACTGTCGCGTCCGCGACCTCGCGACCCGCCTCGACCAGCCGCAGAACCTCATCTCCTACCATCTGCGTCTCCTGCGGGAAGGCGGGCTGGTCACCACGACGCGCAGCAGCCACGACGGCCGCGACAGCTACAACCACCTGGATCTGGACCGGTGCGCCGCCCTGCTCACCGCCGCGGGCCCCGCACTCCACCCCGCGTTGCGCCTGCACCCGAACGCGCCTGCCTTCGATCCGCCGTCGACACCGGCGGTGCTGTTCGTCTGCACCGGCAACAGCGCCCGCTCGGTGATCGCCGAAGCGCTGCTGCGCCACCGAGGTGACCACCGGGTCGACGCCGTCAGCGCGGGCACGCGCCCGAAACCGGCGATGCACCCCGCCACGATCCGGGTATTGCGCGAGGAGTTCGGCATCGACATCAGCGGACGATCTCCCCGCGCGCTGACCGAGGTCGACGACACCCGATTCGACGCGGTGATCACCCTGTGCGACAAGGCCCGCGAGGTCTGCCCCGACTTCGGCGAGAATCCCCGCCACCTGCATTGGAGTATCCCCGATCCGGCGGCAGCGGGCGAGAACTACCCGCTCTTCCGCGCCACCGCGAGCGAGATCGACACCCGCGTTCGCTACCTGCTGCCCACCCTCACCGTCCGCACGAAAGGAAGTGCGTCATGACGTCCTCCACCGAATATGTCGGCGTCCGCTATCTCGTCGACGACGTCGCGGCCGCCATCGAGTTCTATACCGGCACACTCGGTTTCACCGTGCACATCAATGCCGCACCCGCATTCGCCGACGTCGTGCGGGGATCGCTGCGGCTGCTGCTGTCCGGACCGGCCAGCTCCGGTGCGCGGGCCACCCCCGCCGACATCGCGACGCCCGGCGCCAACCGTATCCATCTGATCGTCGACGACCTTGCTGCCGAGGTCACCCGCCTGCGCGACAACGGCGTCGTCTTCCGCACCGACATCGTTTCCGGGCCGGGCGGCAGTCAGATCCTGCTCGCCGACCCCGCGGGCAACCTGATCGAATTGTTCCAGCCGGCCGACCACCCGCCGGGCCGCCACTGACCGAGGCCATGGTGCCCGCGCGGTCGCTCCGCCTAGTCGTGACCGGCGGAGCGCGTAGCCGGGGAGCCGCCGTCCATGATGTCGAGCCACCAGGATTGCAGGGGGCTCGGATCGGGCCAGTCCACGAACGGTGTCTCGGGGGCGGGTTCGGGGCGCGTGGGGTCCGCGTCGAGTTCATCGGTCATGACGGAGGTCTCTCGATAATGCCGCGGCGGCCGAGGGCGCACACGCGGTCAGCCGATATCGGGCAAATGGTGGCCGACGCGGCCGACCGCGTGCAGGATCTGGGCGTTCGCCACGTCGTCCGGGGTGTCGGCCGCGATCACCAGCAGGGTCAGGTGGACGCCGTTCACGCCGACGAGGTGCATGGTGTCGGGCAACTGGCCGATGTCGGGGACCCGCAGATCGATGCCGTCGTCGTGGTCGATGCGGCGCTGGTTGCGGCTGGTCACGTTCCAGTCGAAGCTGATTCGCGCCGTCTGGCCGAGGCGGGGCGTGAGGGCGCTGATCAGATCGTGGAGTTCGGCGGTGAGGTTCACCGTCCGGGGCCACCAGGCGCCGTCGAACAGCTCGGTGTGATTTTCGCTGCCGCGCAACAGCAGTCGCGGGGTGCGGGTCGGCACCGGGAAGGGCTGCCGGTCGCCGCCCATCGCCTGGTGATCGGTGATGGGCCGCGGACTGTCCGCGGGCTCGGGCTCGGGCTCGGACTCGGCGGGGTCTGCTTCGGCCGCGGCCATCAAGGACTGGTGGGCGACCCGTTCGTCGGTGTCGGACGGAATCACCTGTAGCACCAGCATGCTCGCGTCGCGCCCGAACACATACATCGTGTTCCACAGCTCGAAGTGATAGGAATCCAGCCGGACGGTCTCTCCCGCGACGGTGATCCGCGCGGGCGCCGAGGCCCAGCACGACGGGTCGTACACGACCCGCCAGACCGGGCCGAGCCGCACGCCCAGCACCGCGAGCAAGTCGGGAAGTTCGGCGGCCAGGTCGGTCGAACGCGGCCACCAGGCACCGTCGATGTAGCGGTCTCCCGCGGAGCGTGACCGCATCCGCAGCCGCGGCGTGTAGAGCGGGGGAACCTGGTGGCGGGCGGGTGCCGCGGCGTGATGATGAGTTTCGCGAACGCGCATGTCGATCGGTCCTTTCGGCCGGGATCCGAGGAATCGGTATCAGCTCCGGGGACCTGTACACCTCCAGTAGACGCGCGAATCCCGCGGTTGTCAACGTTGTAGGTCTACACTGGCAACGACAACCGAAGCAGACGGAGGTGCCCTCATGACCGAGGCTTCGACCGATGGCGCCCGCCGTCCCCCCAGCGCGGTGACCAGGGATTCCGTGCTCATCGCGGCGCTGATGATCGTCGATCGCGACGGCGTCGACGCGCTGTCGATGCGGCGGCTGGCCGAGGCGGTCGGCCGGGACCCGATGGTGATCTACCGCCACCTGCCCAACAAGGCCGCGGTGCTCGACGGCGTAGCCGAGTTGGTGTTCGAGCAGTTGATGGTCGACGCCGACGATCCGGACTGGGCCGCACAGCTGCGTGCGGTCGCACGCTCGTTCCGCGCCCTGGCGCTCGCCCACCCGAATGTGGTCCCGCTGCTGGTGACCCGGCCGTTGTCGACCCCGCTCGGCATGCGCCCGATCGCGGTGGTCCGGCCACTCGAGAACATCCTGCGGCTGCTCACCAACGCCGGTTTCGCCGGCGCCGACGCCCTGCACATCTACCGCGCGCTGTTCGGATTCCTCTACGGCCACGTGCTCAACGAGCTCCAGGAGGTGATCGAGCGGCCGGAGGAGTCCGACGAGGTCCTGCGCCTCGGCCTGCACCGTTTGCCGATCACCGAATTCCCGCTGGTGCGCGAACTCGCCCCGGTGCTGGCCGCCTACGATGGCGCGGCCGAACTCGAGCGCGGCCTGGACATCCTGCTCACCGGTCTCACCGCGACCCTGACCTACCCCGCGGGCTGACACCCGCCGGCTCGGCCCCGCCCTCGGACTCCCACCGCTGCTCGGCGGACTCGCCGTCGAGGTCGGCCGGGACCACTCGCAGGTGGAGCCGGTAGCCGTCGACGCCGAGCACATCGACGGTGTGCGGGCGCATGTAGTGATAGCCGTCCAAGCGCACCCGATGACCCCGATTGTCGAAAGTACGTGCGGTGGCCGACCATTCGCCGATGTTGTAGCTCAGCCGATGAATCGGTCCGCGCCGGGTCTCGAGCCGCGCCAGCAGGTCGGGCAGCTCGGCGACCAGGTCTGCGCCGTGCGGCCACCAGGTCGTCGAGGCGTCCGCGTGTGGTCCGGCCGATATCCGCGTCATGATCCGGCGCTCCTGTCCCGGCTCGCGCCGACTCCGTCGCACGGCAGTCACCGCGGAGGTCTATGTCGTTAGTCTACGCTGTAGACGTCAGTTGTAGGAGTACGTAGAATCACTATTACGACCAGGCGAGGACCCCCATGGCCATTACCGAAGTCGCGGTTTACGCGCACCTGAGCAAAGCCGATGTCGAGGCGCTCGGCGAGGAACTCGACGCGATCCGTCGCGATATCGAGGATCGGCGCGGCACCCCCGACGCCGACTACATCCGGCGCACGATCGCCTTCCAGCGCATCCTCGACGCGAGTGCGCGGTTGCTCCTGGCGAGCAGCGGCTCACGACTGGGCTGGCTCGTCGGCACCTCGGCGCTGGCCGCGGCCAAGAGCATCGAGAACATGGAGATCGGCCACAATGTGTCGCACGGCCAATGGGATTGGATGAACGATCCCGAGATCCATTCCCGCACCTGGGAATGGGACATGGCCGGGGTGTCGTCGCAATGGCGCTACTCGCACAACTACCGCCATCACATGTTCACCAACGTGGTCGGCATGGACGACGACGTCGGCTTCGGCGTCATCCGGGTGACCAGGGACCAGCAATGGCGCCCTCGCCTGTTGCTGCAACCGCTGCAGAACCTGCTCCTGGCAGCCACTTTCGAGTGGGGCATCGCCCTGCACGGCCTGTACTCCGAACGCGACCGCGCCGCGACCGACGCCGAGAAGACCGCGCACACCAAGGCTTTGGTCCGCAAGATCGGCAGGCAGGCCGCCAAGGACTACCTGTTCTTCCCGATCCTCAGTAGACGGCGCTGGCGCCGCACCCTGACCGCCGACATCGCCGCCAACGCGCTGCGCAACATGTGGGCCTATGTCGTGATCTTCTGCGGCCACTTCCCCGATGGCGCAGAGAAGTTCACACCGGAAGCGATCGAGCACGAAACCCACGGTGAGTGGTACCTGCGTCAGATGCTCGGCACCGCCAACTTCGACGCGGGCCCGATCCTGGGCTTCCTCAGCGGCCATCTGTCGCATCAGATCGAGCATCACCTCTTCCCCGACCTGCCCAGCAACCGCTATGCCGAGATCGCGGTGCGGGTGCGCGCGCTCTGCGACAAGTACGACCTGCCCTACACCACGGGCCCCCTGCCCAAGCAGTACCTGCTCACCCTGCGCACGATCAACAAGCTCGCCCTCCCCGACTCGTTCCTGCTGGCGACCAGCGACGACGCGCCCGAAACCGCGTCCGAGCGCAAGTTCACCACCGTGACACCCGCCGAGCCCGGCGCGATCCGGCGCGGCCTGCGCACCGCCTTGCGCTCGCGGTAGGTACCCGGTCTCGGTGCACCAACCTTCGATGAGCACCGATGCCGTCTGCCCCATCGCGGCGGTACCGACCTCCCGGGATTCCTGTCACTGATGCGCGGCGTGCCTGGGGCTCCGCGCCTCTCCCTTGCGCACCGGCGCGGAAAGACCCGAGCCTCGCCCGCCCGGCGCCGGCCAGTCCTGCGGGATGCCCAAGATGGCGCTCACGCCGCGGATCGCCGACAGCACCGCGTGCAGGTCGTCGAATCCCTGTCCGAAGGCTTCGGTGCGGTCGTCGATGCGGAAGGGGCACAGGCAGGTGTGGGGGCTGTACGGGTCGCGGCGGGGGCGACCGAGCACGATGACCACGGGGCCGGCGGCGGTGTCGACGGCTCGTGCGCCCAGAGGCGGGCCGAACTCGCGGGCGTGCGCGGCGGGGGCGCCGCCGATGCGGGGGCGGGCGGCCACGGGTTCACGAGGCCGATGGGGGTCGTCCGCGTTGTCCGGGGAGCCGAATCGGGCTGTCGCACTGTGGATGTCGATCAGGGCCGCGTAGACCGCCGACAGCCGGTCCGGGCCGCGGACTCGATGGGTGCGCGTACCCGCGACGCGATAGGTGCAGTGCCAGTCCTGTGTCATGGCGTCCTGCCGGGGATCGGCGATCTCCACCCCGAACTCGCGGTCGCCGTCGCGGACGGTGCTCGCCACGACTACTTCGCCCAGCTCACTGTTCACAGTTCCTCCTAGGGGTCCAGCGAAAAGTCGCGCCGTCGGGCCAGATGTGCCCGTAGTGCGCAGGGAGTTCGCGCCGCGCCCGGGCGCAGATGGGTGCGATCGCGATGCTCGGCCGTCAGCGGACGGTGACCACCCGGGAATGCCGGCCGGTGGCGCCGTCGGGGAACGGCGCGGCGCGGGTCTCGGTCTGGACGACACCGGTGCCGTCCACGGCACGGACGCGCAGGGTGTGCGTACCCGGCATGGCATCCCACGTCCAGGTCCACTGCCGCCAGGTATCGAGGGAATAGGCCGTGGCCAGCGTGGCCTGCCGCCACGGTCCGTCGTCCACCTGCACCTCGACGGCGGTGATCCCGCGGCCCTGTGCCCAGGCGACGCCGGCCACGGTCACCGGTCCGGCGGCGAGGTTCGCGAACGCGGCGGGGACATCGATCCGCGACGCGGTCTTGATCGGTGCCCGCTCCGACCAGCCGCGCTCGGTCCAGTACGCGCGGGCCTGGTCGAAGCGGGTGAGTTCGAGGTCGACGACCCATTTGGTGGCCGAGACGTAGCCGTAGAGTCCGGGCACGATCATCCGCACCGGATAGCCGTGGGCGACGGGCAGCGCCGCGCCGTTCATGGCGACCGCGAGCAAGGCGTCCGGGTTGCCCAGGACCGCGTCCAGCGGGGTCCCGGCGGTGAAGCCGTCCACACTGCGCGACAGGATCATATCGGCGCCGGGCGCCGGACCCGCTTCCCTGAGCAGGTCGGTGAGGCGATAGCCGGTCCAGGTGGCCGTTCCGGCGAGCGTGCCGCCGACCTCGTTCGACACACAGGTCAGCGTGATCAGTGATTCGACGGCGCGGCGCGCGCTCAACGCGTCGAAGTCCAGCACGATCTCCCGCGCCACCATCCCGTGGATGCGCAGCCGCCACTGCGCGCGGGTCAGCGCCGGCAGCTGCAACGCCGTGTCGATGCGGTAGAACTCCGCGGCCGGGGTGACGAACCGGGTCAGGCCGGGCACCGGGAGATCCATCTCGGGCAGGACCGGCGGTGCCGGGTCGGCCACGCGCGGCGGCACGAAAGCCGCTCGGTCCGCGCCGATATCGCGCAGTCGGCTACCGATGACGCGCCCCGCGGCGCCCGCGGCCACCGCACCAGCGGTCACTCCCGCGACCGCCAGCAGGAAGCCACGCCGGGTGAAACCATCTTCGGGTCGCCGAGCGGCCGGGACGACGAAAAGCAGACAGAGGGTGGCGATTCCCGCGGCCGTTCCCGCCACCGCGGGTATCGCGAAGTCCGGTCCCGCGGTCGGCCGCAGCACCGCGAGAACAGCGACTGTGGTCCCGAACCCGGCCAGGACGACGGCGCCCCGAGCCGGGCTGCGACGCGCGAGCAATCCGATCAGCGCGGCGGCCGCCACCATGACTACGGCCATCGTGATCGCCAGCGCCAGTTTGTCGTTGGTACCGAACCAGCGGATGGCACTGTCCTTCAACCACTTCGGCGTGTGGTCGACGACGGTGGCGCCCAGCACGAAGAACGGGGAGGCGGCCGGATCGAGAACCGCCGCGACCAGGTGTCCGATGCCGAGCACCGTCGCGGCGGCGGCCGTCGCGGCGAGCGCTGCGGTGGCGCGGCCCAGCGGCCGTGGGGTGTACGCGTTGCGGCGGACCATGCTGTCACTCCTGAGGTATCGAGTGTCGGCGCGGCCCGCCGCGGGCGGGTCAGCCGACTGTCATGCTGACGATCACCGGTGTGGTGGGGCCGGCCGAACCACCGGCGGGTTCGACGGTCACCGCGAGGGTGTCGGCGGCGTCGACGGCGGTGACCACCGAGGCCGGACCGTCCATCACCGCAACCGAGCGGGGGGCACCGCCCGTGGGAATGCGCCACAACTGGTACGCGCGGTCGGCGGGCAGCGCGGGCATGTCCTGGAATGACACCGCCGCGGCGCCCAGTGCCGTGGACTGGTGCACCGTCATCGCGCCGCCGCCGGTGATCGCGACCGACGACTCCCGGCTGTCGGGCTGGTCGAGCACCTGTTGCGCGGTGATCGCGCCGGTGCCGTCGTTCGTGCGGTCGATCACGACCGCGACCCCGGTGCCGATGCCGACCGCGACGACCGCGGCCGCGGCGGCGGTCAACCAGCGCAGTCGCCACCCTTTGCCCTGCGTGTCCCGCCGAGTCAGCGGGCGCACCTGCGGATCGAGCCGGTCCAGCGCCCGCATCAGCGCGGCTTCGAGCCGGGCGGGTGGGGGCACCGAGTCGGACACCGTCAACGCGGCCATGGTCTCGCGAATGCGCGACACGGCGGCGAGGAACTCCCGCGCGCGTTCGGGATCCGCGGCCGCGAGCTCGTCGTCGATAGCGCGCCGCTGCTGGGGATCGAGCGCGTCGAGGGCGTAGGGGTAGGCGTCGTCGAGCAACGGCCGAGGGGTCCGCCGATCTGTCTCGCTCATCGGGAATTCCCTCCGGTCAAACAGTTTTCGAGTCGCTTCAAGCCGTCCCTGATCCGGCTCTTCACCGTCGGCAACGGCACGTCCAGGGTCTCGGAGACCTCGGCGTAGGTGCGCCCGCTGTAATAGGCCAGCGCCACCGCCTCACGCTGCAGCTCGGTCATCGTCGCGAGACAGTCCTGGACCGACTGCTCGTCGAGCCGCTGGGTGACCTCCTCGGCCACGGTGTCGTGGTCACGGCCCAGATGGGTGTGCCCGAACACCAGGTCACGGCTGGTCGCCGACTGTTCGGCACGCACCCGGTCGACCGCGCGGCGGTGGGTCAGCATCATCAGCCAGCCGATCGGGCTGGCCTTACCCACGTCGTACTCCCCCGCCAGCGACCAGGCCTGCAGGAACACCTCCTGCGCGATGTCCTCGGCCGCGCCGTGGTTGCGCACCACCCGCAGCGCGAGTCCGAACACCCGCGGACTGGTCGCCCGATAGAACTCGGCGAACGCCGTCCGGTCCCCGGACGCGATCGCGCCGAGCAGCGTCACCAGCCGCGCTTGCACGGCGTGGTCGGGCTTGGCGGGCGCCGGGCATGCGGGCGCCGGATCGGTCACCACGCGCAACCGGATCGGCGAGGAGCCCGGGCGGTTCGTCATCGTGTGGTCCCTGCGTGCATCAGCATGAGAGGGATTTCGGCCAGCCCCGCGGTACGGATGGGCGCCGCCGAAAACTTTCTTCCGCAACTCTACGGTTCCCGGCGGCGTGACCATCGTCGACCTCACGCCGCGGGCGGCATGAGCACGCTGTCGATCATGTAGACCGTCGCGTTCGCCGTGCGCACGCCACCGCAGACCACGGCCGCGTCACCGACCTTCAGGCTGTCCCCGGAGCCGGTCACCGTGACGGCCGCGCCCTCGACGGTCTTGTGCGTGCCCGCGACATCCTGGGGCGCGAGCTGACCGGGCACCACGTGGTAGGTCAGGATCTTGGTGAGGGTGGCCGAATCGGTCTTCAGCGACTCGATGGTGGCCGGGTCGATCTTCGCGAACGCGGAGTCGACGGGCGCGAAGACGGTGAACTGGCCGCCGTTGAGGGTGTCGACCAAGTTGACCTGGGGATTGAGTTTGCCCGACACCGCCGCCACCAGCGTGGTGAGCATGGGGTTGTTGGACGCGGCGACCGCGACCGGGTCCTGAGCCATCCCGCTCACCGAGCCGGGGCCGCTGGGAACCTGGGCGGCGTATTCGGCGCACCCGGGCCCGACGAGACCCGACGCGCCGGAGCCGTTCGCCGCGGACGCGGTCATCGACGAGGAGGAGGTCGTCGCCGAGGTGGTCGCGGACGAGGTGGTCGAATCGTCGTCGGAACAGGCCGAGGCGCCGAGTACCGAGCCGAGAAGGGCTGCCGCCACGAGGGTGCTGCGCAGGGTTCGCATGGTCGTTCCGTCGCTTCCGAAAGGGCGGCGAGAGTGCCGCGCTGATGTGGACGCAACGGAGTTCGGCCAGCCCGCCCGGCCGGATGGCTCGGGATCGAGACCCGGTTCACCGGACACCCGGCGGGTGACGAAGCCGTCAGGGGGTCGGTGTCGCCACGCGTCGCAATTCAGGCACTATGGGGGTTATGCCCCATTCGAATCCTGTTGCCGCGTGGAAGTCCCTGCGTGATGGAAACGACCGTTTCGTCACCGATACCCTGCAGCACCCCAGCCAGGGTGCCGCGGATCGCGCCAAGCTGGCGGGTGGCCAGCAGCCCTCGGCGATCCTGTTCGGGTGTGGTGACTCCCGGGTCGCCGCCGAGATCATCTTCGACCGGGGGCTCGGCGACATGTTCGTCGTGCGCACCGCCGGTCATGTGGTGGACAGTTCGGTGCTCGGCTCGATCGAGTACGGCGTCGCGGTACTGCAGGTGCCGCTGATCGTGGTCCTCGGCCACGACTCGTGCGGCGCGGTGGCCGCCACCATCGATGCCCTCGACAACGGGACGGTGCCGGGCGGTTTCATCCGTAGCGTGGTCGAACGCGTCACCCCGTCGATCCTGCTCGGCCGCCGGGAAGGTCTGACCAACGTCGACGACCTGGAAGCCCGTCATGTGGAGGAAACCGCGCGCCTGCTCATGCAGCGTTCGTCGACCATCTCCGACCGCGTCGAGGCGGGCCAGCTGGCCATCGCCTGCGTGACCTACAACCTCGCCGACGGGCGCGCCCAGCTGCGCAGCGTCATCGGCGACATCGGCGAAGTCGCCTGAGCGGGTCGGCCGGTTCCGCCTCTCCGGGACCGGCCGACCAGCACCACCTCGTCAGGCGTATTCGGGACAGAACTGCATCTGGGCAGCGACGACGAGGTAGGCGGCGTCGCGGCTCGAATACCCCTTCTCGGTGAGCGCGGTCGCCATCTCGACATCGGTCGCCCCGGCGGCGCGTTCCTCGCAGATCGCCACGCCCATGTCGAGCGCCGCCTGGCGTGAGGAGTAGTAGATCCCCTCGCGGTCGAGCGTCGCGATGAACGCGTCCTGGTTGGTCGTGTTCTGGCTGTTGCTCGACGCGCTCGGTGTCGAGGGCGCGGTACGTGGAGCGCTGGTGCGGGGTGCGCCCGAACCCGGTGGCGGCTCGGCGGGTCCACCCGGCGGTGGCGTGCTCACCGCGGTCCGGCCGGTGTCCTGGGTGTCTCCGGCGGCGAGCAGCACCGAGGTGGCGCACCCGCCACAGACCAGCAGCAGAACACCGACAACCGCGAGCAACACCCACAGGGTCGTGTTGTCGCGGCGCGGCGGCTGCGGTGGATAGGCCGGGTAGGGCGCGGACGGATACTGCGGTGGAATCGGCGGCTGGGTCACGAATCTCCTTCGGTGCGAGACGAACAGCGGTGCAAGATCGCCATTCACCGCACCCGCGTTATCAACGACCCGCGCGCCCGATACCCTGTGCCGCCGCGCGTGCGCGTCAGTAGACGGTGATGCGCAGCGCACGCATCTTCGCGTAGAGCGTGGTGCGCGAGATCCCCAGGGCCTGCGCGGTTTTGACCTTGTTGCCCTCGAATCGGCGCAGCGCCTCGACGATGACGTCGCGTTCGGCGCGGTCGATCGGCATGAGTTGCCGGATCGGCTGCTGCGTGCGGTAGGCCTCGGGGAGGTCGTTCACGACGACCGCGCCGCTTCGCCGGTGCCGGATGACGTCGGTGACGACCGCGCGCAATTCGCGCAGATTGCCGGGCCAATGATGCGCGGACAGCGCCGAGAGCGCGCCCGGGGTGAAATACAGCGAGCTGTCCGCGCCCGCCTCGCGTAGCATCGCCGCGACCAGCGCCGGGATCTCGCCGCGGCGGTTGCTCAGCGGCCCGAGTTCGACGCGGTCGGTGCATTCGGCGGCCAGCGCGGCGGCCCGGCCGGTGAGGGTGTCCACCGCTCCGGTGACCAGCACGACGCGCGGCACCTGCCGGTCGGCGACATGGGTGGCGACGAGATCGATCAGATCGTCGGGCAACAGGTCGAGGCCGTCGACGCACACGGTGCCCTGCCGGGCGCGGACCAGCGCGGCGAAGTCACGGGCGAAGACGTCGCTGCCGTCGAGCAGGGCGTTGGCGGCGGTCAGGACGGTGACCGGCTGTTCGGTGGCGTGTTCGCGCGCGGTGCGCGAGCGCCCGGAACCCGGTGGTCCCGCGACCAGGAGCGGGTCGCCGGGCTCGAGCGCCCGGCGGGAGTAGGCGATGCTCGCCCGTTCGCGGGGTTCGACGTTGAGCAGGGTTCCCCCGGCAGGACCGCCGACCCGGGTCGCTTCGACCCGCACCGCCAGCCCGGACTCCAGCGTCAGATCGAAGACCGAGCTGCGCCGCACATCCGGTGCCATCATGCGCAGCAACGCGACGTCGGTGGCGCCGAGCAGGTCCGCGGCGGCCCGGTTGGACATGAGCAGGTCGCGCCCGATGGCCAGCACCGCGCGGCGGCGGGTGCCCGCGGCCTGGAACGCGGCGAGCAGTTCCTTGTCCGACACGCGGGAGCCGTCGAGCAGTCGCTGCTCGATGTCGGCGACCGCGCGGGCGACCAGCGGCGGCAACAGCGGGCTGGCTTCCCGGGCCACCGTCGACAGATCCAGCACACCCTCGATCCGGCGGGTGGTGGGGTGGAAGATGGGATGTCCGTAGCAGCTCATTCGCCGCAGTGGGACAGCGAAGTGCTCGTCGCCGTTGACGGCGATGCTGGTGCGGGTCTCCAGCGCCACCCCCGGCGCGGTGGTGCCGACCGCCTCCTCGAGCAGGGAGGCACCGATGTCGACGCCGAGGTCGTCGAAGACCTTGCGGGCACTGCGATTTCCGCACCATTGATGCGCGACGCGGCCTTCCCGGTCGATGACGATCGTGGTGAAGTCGGTGCCCTCGAGTCGATGGTTGAGGTCGTCGAGGACCACCGCGGCCGCGGCCATCAGCGGACTGGTCTCGTCGATGTCGACATAGCTGATCGTGTCCAGCGCCGAGCCCGGCTCCAGTCCGGCCATCGTCGCCCGATGCCAGGACGCGGCGATCGGTTCCCGCTTGGCCACCATGCCGTTCACCTCGGGTTCCATGCACTCACCGTAGCAATGGTGACCGGGGTCACGATTGTCCAGTTTCTGAACAGTCGCGTCAGCCCACCGTTGCGACTGTGGTTCGGCGTCGCTCCGGACGGGACGCATCGACGAGGATCAGGAGAACCCGCCATGAAGACCAAGGCCGCGGTCGTCTACCAGCCAGGCAAACCGATCGAGATCGAAGAGCTCGAACTCGACAAGCCGCGCGAGGGAGAGGTACTCATCCGGTACCTCTACGGCGGGCTGTGCCATTCCGATGTCCATATCGCCCACGGTGACCTGGAGGCGCGGCTGCCGATGGTGCTCGGCCACGAGGGCGCGGGCATCATCGAGGAGGTCGGGCCCGGCGTCACCCGGGTGGCGCCCGGCGATCACGTGGTGTGCTCGTTCATCCCGAACTGCGGCACCTGTCGCTACTGCTCCAACGGTCAGCAGTCCATCTGCGACATGGGCGCCACGATCCTCGAGGGCTATCTGCCCGGTGGTCGTTTCCCGCTGCGGGGACCGGCCGGTGACTACGGCGCGATGTGCATGCTCGGCACGTTCAGCCAGTACGGGGTGATCCACCAGAACTCCTGCGTCAAGGTCGACGACGACCTGCCGCTGGACAAGGCGGTGCTGGTGGGTTGCGGTGTCCCCAGCGGGTGGGGTTCGGCGGTCAACACCGCCGAGGTGAAACCCGGTGACGTGGTGGTCGTCTTCGGCATCGGCGGGCTCGGCATCAACGCGGTGCAGGGCGCGCGCTTCGCCGGCGCGCGCTATGTCGTCGCGGTCGACCCGCTGCACAACAAACGCGAACGCGCCCTCGAACTCGGTGCCACGCACGCGTTCGCCGACGCCGGTGACGCCCTGGCCACGATCAACGACCTGACCCGCGGCCAAGGCGCCGACGCCGCGATCCTCATCCCGGACCTGATGACCGCCGAGATCGTCAGCGCCGGCTTCGACGCTGTCGGCAAGGGCGGCAAGGTCGTGCTGACCGGGCTCAACAAGCTCGACGAAATCAACATCCAGCTCCCCGGTTCGATCATGACGCTGTTCCGGAAGGAACTGCGCGGCAGCCTCTTCGGCGACTGCAACCCGACCGTCGACATCCCCAAGATCCTCGGTCTCTACCAGAGCGGCGATCTGAAGCTCGACGAGCTCATCACCCGCACCTACACCCTCGATCAGGTCAATCAGGGCTACGACGACCTGCTCAACGGCCAGAACATCCGCGGCGTGCTCGTGCACGACCACTCCTGATCCGAAAGGCACGACGATGACCGAAGTACTCGAACCCACCACCACCGCGGTGCTGCCGCAGGTCCGCGCCTGGCTGTCCACGCCCAAGCAACTGTTCATCGGCGGCCGGTGGGTCGACGCGGCCTCGGGCCGGACCTTCCAGACCCGCGACCCGGCCACCGGCCAGGTGCTGACCGAGGTCGCCCACGCCGAGGCCGTCGATGTCGACCGCGCGGTGCGCGCGGCACGCATCGCCTTCGAAGGCGAGTGGTCGCTGTGGACCCCGGCCCAGCGCCAGCGTCTGCTGTTCCGCGCGGGCGAGGCGATCTACGCCCATGCCGAGGAATTGGCGCAGCTGGAATCGCTCGACAACGGCAAGTCCGCCGGCGTCGCCCAGGCCGTCGACATCACCTGGGTCGCCGAGCTCTTCCAGTACTACGCCGGCTGGGCCACCAAGATCGAAGGCCGCACCATTCCGGTGTCGGTGCCGTGGGCACCCGGCACCCAGTGGCACGCCTACACCCTGCGCGAACCGATCGGCGTGTGCGGAGCCATCGTCCCGTGGAACTTCCCGCTGCTGATGGCCGCGTTCAAGATTCCCGTCGCGCTGGCGACCGGCAACACCGTCGTGCTCAAGCCCGCCGAGGACACCCCCCTCACCGCCCTGCGGCTGGCCGAGATCCTGGCCGAGGTCGGTCTGCCCGACGGCGTGCTCAATGTCGTCACCGGCTACGGCGACGCCGGGGCCGCGCTGGCCGCCCACGACGATGTCGACAAGATCGCTTTCACCGGCTCCACCGAGGTGGGCAAGCTCATCGTCGACGCCGCCAAGGGCAATCTGAAGAAGGTCAGCCTCGAGCTCGGCGGCAAGAGTCCCCAGGTCGTCTTCGCCGACGCCGATCTGGATCTGGCGATCCCCGGTACGGCGTCGGGATTCCTGTTCAACCAGGGCCAGACCTGCACCAGCGGCACCCGACTGCTGGTGGAGGACAAGATCTTCGACGAGTTCACCCGGGGCGTCGCCGAGGTCGCCGCGGCCAGCAAGATCGGCTCGGGGCTCGACCCGGCCACCGAGGTCGGCCCCCTGGTCTCGCAGACCCAGCTCGACCGGGTCCTGGGCTATGTCGATGCCGGATTGCGGGCGGGTGCGCGAGCACTGACGGGCGGGCGCCGCCACGGCGAGAGCGGCTACTTCGTCGAACCGACGGTGTTCGTCGACGTCGAGTCCTCGTTCAGCGTGTACCGCGAGGAGATCTTCGGCCCGGTCGTGGTGGCGACCCCGTTCAACGCCGAGCAGGGCGTGGCCGCAGCGGCCAACGACACCCCCTACGGGTTGGCCGCCTCGGTGTGGACCCAGGACGTGTCCAAGGCCCATCGCACCGCTCGCCAGATCAAGGCGGGCACGGTATGGATCAACGCGCACAACGCTTTCGACGCCGCACTGCCGTTCGGCGGCTACAAGCAGTCCGGCTGGGGCCGTGAACTGGGTACCGCGGCGATCGAGGCCTATACCGAGCAGAAGTCGGTCAACACCTTCCTCGGCTGACCGTCCCCGACCCGGCCACGGTGGGCACCGCCTCGCAGATCGGCGCCCACCGTGGCTACCGCGCTCGCGTCAGTTCGCGTTGACGGTCACCGCGTCGTCGGCGATCGAGTAGCTGATCGACCCGTTCTCGAAGTAGCTGATCTTGCCGCCCTCGATGTCCTGCTCGTCGGAGGTCGGGTAGCCGAGGCGGCCCCCTGCGCCGCCCTCTGCCTCCCACGCCTGCCGGATCGCGCCGTAGACGGTCTTGGTTCCCGTCGCCAGGTTGAAGTAGATGACACCGCCGGTGAACTCCTGGTACTTGCCACCGTTCGCGGCGTCGAGTTCCTCCGAGATCGGTTCGCCCAGCGGGCTCGACGCGCCGCCCGCTTCGTTGTAGTGGTCGCCGATCGTGCCCTTGACTTCGAATGCCATCCCACAAACCCTTTCGTACGGATACCAACTGGCGATTGCCAGCGGCGACGCTATCGCATAGCGACCGCACCGTACAGAGACTCGTATTGCGCCAGATCAGCTGTACACACGCAATTCTCAGCGACAGACCACGTTCGAGATCGGATGTTTGAAGGGCCATCAGCTACCGACCAGCATCGATAGGGTCGATCGGCCTCCGAGCCAGCGCTTTCCCGCCGTAATCCATACCCAGTCGCCGCGACTCCACACCTCGACACGCCGCGAACGCACCCGATGTGAAGATGTCCTCAATCCGTCCGGACGAACAGTCGACGGGTCACATGGCCTGGGCGGCCACGTACCCGAAGCTCGAGCGGTCCTCGTCGCGGGCAACCAGCTTGCCGTCGACGTAGATCGCGGCGTACGCGTAGTGCGCCTCGGAGTGCGAGATCGCCGCCCAGGTGAAGGATTCCTTGGGGAACCGCACGTCGACGGTGCGACACCACCGGTCACCCTCCATCGGGTCGGTCAGTGTCACGACCTCGTCGCGCTTGCCGAGCGAGTCGTAGTAGGTGATCTCGTTGCCTGTCTGCGCGTCCGAGCAGAAGACGTAGCGGACGTTGCCGTAGGCAGGGACTTCGGCGGCATTCGCCACCCCACTGCCCGCGACGACGGCGCCGGCGAGGGCGCCGCCCGCTCCGATCATCGCGATGGTGTGACGGAGGGCAGACCGTGTCATGTCAAGCTGTCCTTTCGCGAAACGATGCGCCGACGGAACGCTCCCGTCGGCAACAGTCCGCACGAGGCACTGCCCGGGCGAACCGAACATTGAATCACAGTGCGGCACTTGCGTTGTCGTTGCGGCACAGCGACGACCGACTGCCTCGTGCGTCCGGGGCCGGCACGACGAGCGCCCAAGTGTTGGCCGCAGGCTGATCAGCTTCGGACCGCGCGGGTCCTACACTCGGGTCATGGCAGACGACACCGACCGGTCGATCGACATCAAGCCCCGTTCACGCGATGTCACCGACGGACTCGAGAAGACTGCAGCGCGCGGCATGCTGCGCGCCGTCGGGATGGGTGACGAGGACTGGGCCAAACCGCAGATCGGGGTGGCTTCGAGCTGGAACGAGATCACCCCCTGCAATCTGTCGCTCGACCGGCTCGCGAAAGCGGTCAAGGAGGGCGTCCACGCCGGCGGCGGCTACCCGCTCGAGTTCGGCACGATCTCGGTGTCCGACGGTATCTCCATGGGCCACGAGGGCATGCATTTCTCGCTGGTCAGCCGTGAGATCATCGCCGACTCGGTCGAGACCGTGATGATGGCCGAACGCCTCGACGGCTCGGTGCTGCTCGCCGGGTGCGACAAGAGCCTGCCGGGCATGCTGATGGCGGCCGCCCGGCTGGACCTGGCGAGCGTGTTCCTCTACGCCGGATCGACCCTGCCGGGCAATGTCGACGGCCGCGACGTCACGATCATCGACGCGTTCGAGGCCGTCGGCGCGTGCATCAAGGGTCTGATCACCCGCGAGGAGGTCGATCGCATCGAGCGGGCGATCTGCCCCGGTGAAGGTGCCTGCGGCGGCATGTACACGGCCAACACCATGGCCTCGGTGGCCGAGGCGCTCGGGATGAGCCTGCCCGGCTCGGCCGCGCCGCCCGCCCCCGATCGTCGCCGTGACGAGTACGCCCGCAAATCCGGCGAGGCCGTCGTCGAGCTGCTGCGCCGGGGAATCACCGCCCGCGACATCATGACGATGGAGGCGTTCGAGAACGCGATCACCATCGTCATGGCGCTCGGCGGGTCCACCAACGCCGTGCTGCATCTGCTGGCCATCGCCCGCGAGGCCGGCGTCGGCCTCACCCTCGCCGACTTCAACCGCGTCGGCGAGAAGGTGCCGCACCTGGGCGATCTCAAGCCGTTCGGCCGCTACGTCATGAACGATGTCGACAAGGTCGGCGGCATCCCGGTGGTGCTGAAAGCGCTGCTGGACGCGGGCCTGCTGCACGGCGACGTCATGACCGTCACCGGCAAGACGATGGCCGAGAACCTGGCCTCGATCGAGCTCGGCCTCGACGGTGACGTCATCCGGCGCCTGGATCGGCCGATCCATCGGACCGGCGGACTCACCATCCTGCACGGTTCCCTCGCCCCCGAGGGCGCCGTCGTCAAGAGCGCAGGCTTCGACTCCGACGTCTTCCGTGGCACGGCGCGCGTCTTCGACGGGGAACGCGCCGCCATGGACGCGCTCGAGAACGGCACGATCGTCGCCGGTGACGTGGTCGTCATCCGCTACGAGGGTCCCAAGGGCGGACCGGGCATGCGCGAGATGCTCGCCATCACCGGCGCCATCAAGGGCGCGGGCCTGGGCAAGGACGTCCTGCTGCTCACCGACGGCCGCTTCTCCGGCGGCACCACCGGATTGTGCGTGGGCCACGTCGCGCCCGAAGCCGTCGACGGCGGCCCGATCGCCTTCGTCCGCGACGGCGACCCGATCGTCCTCGATGTCGCCAACCACATCCTCGACGTCGAGATCGACGACGACGAACTGACCGCGCGCAAGATCGGCTGGGAGCCACTGCCGCCCAAGTACACCTCCGGCGTCCTGGCCAAATACCGCAAACTCGTCAGCTCCGCCGCCCACGGCGCCGTCACGGGCTGACCCGGCTCAGCGCACCGTCCGCGCATCCCGGATCGTGGCCGCCAGCCGTTCCAGCAGCGGCGCGGTGGCCGCGGGGGAGAACCGGAAGATCGGCGACCACGACGCGACCTGTCCGGCCGCCACCGCGGGCAGGCTCCGCCACACCGGCCGGTCGGCGAGCGCGTTCGGCCGCAGGCCCGTTGACCGGTCGTCGAGCAGGATCACATCCGCCGCGTACCGGTCGGCCGTCTCCCAGCTCAGCGACTGGAAGTAGCCGCCCGCGTCCACCCGTTCGGGCACAACGAATTCCACGCCGAGCTCGGTGAAGTACCGCAGATCCGCCGAGGCGCGCGGATCGGAGACGTAGAACAGCTCCGGAGACGCCGAGGCGGCGAGTACCCGCACCCCGGGGCGCGCTGCCGACGCGTCCCGCACCGCCTGCGACGCGGCCAGGAAGCGCTGCTGCGCGGCGGTCACCGCGGGAGCGGCGGTATCGGCGCCGAGCGCCTCGGCCAGCGCCCGGTACTGCGCGATGATCTCGGGCAGGCTCCGGCCGGAGACCTCCATGGCGACGACAGTCTGGTTCGCGGACTCGATCTTGGTCAGGTTCTCGTCCGGGACGTACCAGAGCCGGCCCGGCACATAGGAATCGGTGACGAGCAGGTCGGGCTCGAGGGTCGCGTACTTCTCGATGTCGAACTCGCCCCACGCGTCCCCGACGACAGCCACCGAGGCGGGGTCGAGGTCGCCGCGCAGGTGCGGCGCGTGTGCCTCACCGAAGACACCCACGATGCGCCCGCGCACCCCGTAATCGACCAGGGCGCCGGCGGAGCCGGTGAACGCGACCACCCGGCTCGGCGTCGCACCCGAGCGAACGGTGCCGCCGCGGCCATCGGGAAACTCCCAGTCCCCCGCACTGTCGGGCGCGTCGTCCGGTCCCCCGCCGCACGCCACCAGGCCCGCACTCACTCCCGCCATCCCCGCCACCGCGAACAACCGTCGGCGACTCAGCACGCGGTCGTGCCGATTCTCGTTCGCGATGACGATCCTCCTCCACACGTGGCTCCTGGTTCGCCACCACTAGACCACACAAAATAAGGCAAGGCAAACCTTATCCAGAGTCGCCACCGGCAGAGCGGAGCACACAGTGACGGAGCGGCGACGAGGTCGCGAGCGCTTGACCCTGACACAGTGACAACGTCTTCACTGGACGCAGGAGGTGGTTCCCATGACCTGGACACCAGAACATTCCGTGGACCCGCGGCTGCTCGCCGCACTGAACGCGCCGACCGCGTCGACCCGACTACAGGCGGCGCTGGCCGCGGGCACCCACCCCGGCCCGGCGCTGCTCAGCGTGCTGATCGACCGTTGCGCCGTGGAGCCGGACTTCTTCGTGCGCGACATGCTGACCTGGGCGCTGACGCGGCTCCCCGCGGAGCTGACCGTGCCCCGGCTGCGCGCCGAGCTGGACTCCGACCACGCTCAGGCTCGCAGCCAGGCGCTGCACACGCTGTCCAAGATCGGGGATCCGGCCGCCTGGCCGGCGATCACCCCGGCGCTGCTGCGCGATCCCGACGACGAGGTGGCGCGCAGTGCCTGGCGGGCCGCGGTGGTACTCGCGCCGCAGGCCGAACACGAGGCATTGGCCGTCGCACTCGCCACCCAGTTCGGGCGCGGTGATCGGGAGGTTCGGCGCAGCCTCAGCCGGGCGCTGACGACGCTGGGCGAGGTGATCGTCCCGGTGCTCGACCAGGCGTCGCGCAGTGCCGACCCCCGGGTGCGGGCGCACGCCGCGGCCACCGAGCAGCTGCTGCACGATCCGGACGCCGCCTTCGATCTCGATGTCGACGCGGCGAAGCGGGTCGCGGCGCTCGACGGTGCCCCGTGCTGATCGGTGAGGTGGCGCGGCGTTCGGGTGTCAGCACCCGGATGCTGCGCCACTACGACTCGTTGGGGCTGGTGTCCCCCACCGGGCGCACCGTCGGCGGCTATCGCGAGTACTCCGATGCCGATATCCGGCGCATCTTTCATGTCGAGAGCCTGCGGTCGCTGGGACTCTCCTTGCGCGAGATCGCCCGGGTGCTGGCCGATCGGTCGTTCACCCCGCAGGCCCTGGTCGCCGGTCTCATCCAACGCACCGAGGAACGGCTCGTGCGCGAGCGCGAGCTGCTGGCGCGGTTGCGCGCCGTCGAGGACGCCGAACCCGGCGACTGGCGCGATGTGCTGCGCATCGTCGAGCTGGTGCGCACGCTCGGTTCGGCGGACGCGCCGCGCCGCCTGCAGGCGGTGCTGAACCCCGCCGAGAACGAGCCGGTACCGACCGAGCTGCTGGCCACGGCGGTGCTCGGCGAGGCCGAGCCCAATATGGCCGGCGCGCTGCGCTGGG
>NZ_JBCGFB010000091.1:0-8139 GCF_038752175.1 Nocardia sp. No.11
GGCCGCCGGGCAGCTCGGCACCGCGCTGCTGCGCTGCCCGGAGGCGGGCACCAACGCCGCGCACCGGGGCACGATCGGCTCGGCGGAACCGACGATGCTCACCCGGGCCTTCACCGGACGGCGTGCGCGCGGAATCCGCAACCGTTTTCTTCGGGAGCACACCGCGACCGCACCCGCCGCCTACCCCGAAATTCATTACGCCACCGCCCCGTTGCGGGCCGCGGGCCGCGCCGCCGGCAACACCGACGATGTGAATCTGTGGGCGGGGCAAGCGCATTCACTGGCGACCGAGCTATCGGCAGGCGAACTGATCGCCGACCTGGCCGCCGACGCGAAAAGCGCACTACGGAAAGCACTTTCAGAATGAATCCAGGGTTGTTGACAACCGATTTCGTTTAGACTCGAAGGGGCATCGCATCCCGCCGACCACCACCAAGCAGGAGGAGAGCGCCATGTCCCTCGATGTTCCCGCAGCACTGCTCGAGCGCGCCGAACAGGGCGATATCGACGACGCCGAGTTCGTAGAATGCGTCCGCACGTCACTGCCGTACGCCTGGGAAGTGGTGAGCCGGGTAGCCGGCGACCTGCGGGCGGGCGACGCGGAGTTCGCCGACAATGTGGTGCCGCCGCCGGACGAGGTCGCCCGCGGCCAGCTGCTGCGCGCCCTGGCCTCCGACGCCATCCGCGGCGGTCTGGAACGGCACTTCGGCGTGAAACTCGCCTTCCAGAACTGCCATCGGGTCGCGGCCTTCCCGCTCTCGGCGGTCGGCGGCGAGACCTACAGCCGCTACATCAGCCCGCGCGCCCAGCTCCTCAACCAGAGCCCGGAACTCCGGAACTGTTGAGCACCAGCGTTTCTGTCGACAACTGAATATCGACAACTGCATCGCACAACAGGATCCGACAGCTGAATCCGACAACAGAACAAACAACTGAACAACAACTGAATGAGAACGGCGGGCGTGGAAGAGATTCCACGCCCGCCGCCACATCTACCAGCGGACACCCCGGTTTCGGCCGCCTCGCCGCCGAGGGGTGAGACGTACCGCCGAAGGCGCAGTACCACCCCGGTTTCGGCCGCCTCGCCGCCGAGGGGTGAGACGTACCGCCGAAGGCGCAGTACCACCCCGGTTTCGGCCGCCTCGCCGCCGAGGGGTGAGACGTACCGCCGAAGGCGCAGTACCACCCCGGTTTCGGCCGCCTCGCCGCCGAGGGGTGAGACGTACCGCCGAAGGCGCAGTACCACCCCGGTTTCGGCCGCCTCGCCGCCGAGGGGTGAGACGTACCGCCGAAGGCGCAGTACCACCCCGGTTTCGGCCGCCTCGCGGCGGTGGGGGGAGACGTACCGCCTACGGCGCTGTATCACCCCTCGGCGGCGAGGCGGCCGAAACCGGGGTGGGACGGCGCCTTCGGCGGGACGGCTCACCCCTCGGCGGCGAGGTCACGAGGCCGAAACCCGCGGCGCCAGCCGCCAATTACACAGTCGTCACATCCAGCTCGCCCTCGGCGTACTGCGCGCGCAGCCGCTTCTTGTCGAACTTGCCCACACTGGTCTTGGGCACCTCGGCGATGAAGGTCCAGCGCTCCGGCAGCTGCCACTTGGCGAACTTGTCGGCCAGGAAGTCACGCAGTTCGACGGCGTCGGCGGCGGCGCCCTCGGCCAGCACGATCGCGACCAGCGGGCGCTCGTCCCACTTCTCGTCCGGCACGCCGATCACAGCGGCCTCGGCGACGGCCGGGTGGCCCATCACCGCGTTCTCCAGGTCCACCGAGGAGATCCACTCGCCGCCGGACTTGATGACGTCCTTGGAGCGGTCGACCAGGGTGAGGTAGCCGTCGGGGCTGATCTTGCCGACGTCGCCGGTGCGCAGCCAGCCGTCGTCGAACTTGTCCGGGTCGATCTCGGCGCCGGTCGGCGAGTAGTAGGAGCCGGTGATCCACGCGCCGCGGACCTCGAGCTCACCGAGCGACTCACCGTCGTTCGGGACGACCTTGCCGTCGTCGCCGACGAGCCGGGCCTCGACATTGGCCGGGAAGCGGCCCTGCGTGTAGCGGTAGGCCCAGGCCTCCTCGCCCTCGACGCCCGCGGGCGCGTGCGCGACGCTGCCCAGCGGGGAGGTCTCGGTCATGCCCCACGCGTGCAGGATGCGCACGCCGTGCTTCTCCTCGAACGCGCGCATCATGGCGGGCGGCACCGCGGAGCCACCGACGACGGCGGTGCGCAAGTGCGAGATGTCCTGCGGCTGCGCGGCCAGACCCGCCAGCACGCCGCCCCAGATGGTCGGCACGGCGGCGGCGAAGGTCGGCTTCTCGGCGGCCATCATCTCCAGCAGCGGGCCGGGCTGCAGGAAGCGGTCCGGCATCAGGATGTTCGCGCCCGACATCAGCGCCGCGTACGGCAGGCCCCACGCGTTGGCGTGGAACAGCGGCACGATCGCGAGCACGTAGTCCCCGCCGTGGAAACCCATGCCGTTGGGCGAGTTCACCTGCATCGCGTGCAGCCAGTTGGAGCGGTGCGAGTAGACGACGCCCTTCGGGTCACCGGTGGTGCCGGAGGTGTAGCACATGGCGGCGGCGGAGCGCTCGTCCACGACCGGGAAGTCGAACTCGGCGGACTGGCTGTCGAGCAGCTCGCGGTAGGAGTGCACCTGCACACCTTCGGGCGCGGTCAGTGCGGCGGCGTCGCCGTTGACGACGATCACGTGCTCGACCGTCTTCAGGTTCGGTAGGTACTGAGCGAACAGCGGCACCAGGGTGCCGTCGACGAGCACGACCTTGTCCTCGGCGTGGTTGGCGACGAACACCAGCTGCTCCGGGAACAGGCGGATGTTGAGCGCGTGCAGCACCGAGCCCATCGCGGGCACCGCGATGTAGGCGACCATGTGCTCGTTGTTGTTCCACATGAAGGTGCCGACGCGGTCGCCCTCTTCGATGCCGAGCCCGCGCAGCGCGTTGGCCAGCCGTGCGGCGTCGGCGCCGAGCTCACGGTAGGTCATGGTGCGCACACCGTCGCCGGTCCAGGTGGACACGGTCGAATTGCCCTGGAAGGTGGCGGCATAGTTGAGCAGTTTGGCCAGCGACAGCTGGTCGTCCTGCATGGTGCTCAGCATCGAAAACTCCTTCGGTCTCGCCGCGGCATGAGCCACGTCACAAGCGGATGCTACCGAAGGGAGCGCGGGCGGCAACCGTTTCCCAGCGTAACTTTTCCTGGTGAACGGTGTGTTCAGCGTCAGCCCTCTTGCGTGCGGTGCGGCGGTTGCGCGTCGGGGCCGCGATGATGCGCGGGCACACCGGGGCCCGCGTGCTCGGCGTTGTGCACCGCGTCGACCACCAACCTGCGGACGTGGTCGTTCTCCAGGCTGTAGTAGATCGTGGTGCCCTCCCGACGGGTGCGCACCAGCCGCGCCATCCGCAATTTGGCCAGATGCTGCGACACCGACGGCCCCGGCTTGCCGACCTCGGTCGCCAGTTCGTTCACCGACAATTCACGGTCGGCCAGCGCCCACAGCACCTGGACCCGGGTCGGATCGGCGAGCATCCGGAAGACCTCGACGACCAGCCCCACCTGGTCCTCGGCCAGTGGTGCGCGGACCGGGTCGCCGTCTGCGTTCATGCGCAGATGATAGGCCCGGCCGGTCAGCGCAAGGCGAGGTCGGCCAGCGCGGTCCAGTCGGCCAGCACCTGCTTGCGGCGGACCCGGTCGCGCCCGACCATCTCGTCGAGAGTGGCGCCGCGGACCAGATTGATGGTGAGCCAGAAGGTGCTCTCCAGCCGCTCGCGGGTAATCGCGGGGTCGATCAGCCCGGCGCAGCGGTCGAGCAGCTCGACGGTCAGCTCGTGCTGGACGCGCAGCATCTCCCGGCGCAGCGGCGGATCGTTGGCGATGCCGACGTAGAGCTCGACGGCGGCGCGGCCGAGCTGCCCGGCGAACGTCGCGGTGACCAGTTCGACCAGCACCGCGCCCGCCGCGCTGTCCCCCGGCAGGGCTTTGGCCTTGCGCTGCATGGCTTCTCGCTGCCGCTCGGTGAGATGTCCGATGGTCTGCGCGAACAGCTCGCTCCTGGTGTGGAACTGGTGCAGCTGCGCGCCCCGGGTGACCCCGGCCCTGGCGGTGATGTCGGCGATCGAGGCCCCCGCGTAGCCCACCTCGGCCAGGCTCTCGATCGCGGCATCGAGCAGCAGGGTCCGCGTTCGCAGACTCTTCTCCTGATGCTTGTTCGGTGGCAGCTCGGGCATCGACCCAGTATAGAGGGTGAAAATTCCATGCTGCCTTGCACGCAATTCAGTGCTGGACGTACTGTGTCGAGCATGGCTGTTGACCGGATGCTGCCCACCGACGAAGCGCGCGAGCTGATCGAGCTGACCCGTGACATCGCCGACAAGGTGCTCGAACCGCGCGTCGCCGAGAGCGAGAAGACCGGCGTCTTCCCCGACGGCGTCTTCCCCGCACTCGGCGCGGCCGGGCTGCTGAGCCTGCCGTATCCGGAGGAATTCGGCGGCGGCGCGCAGCCCTACGAGGTCTACCTGCAGGTGCTCGAGGAACTGGCGAGCCGCTGGGCCGCCGTCGCGGTCGCGGTGAGCGTGCACGGCCTGTCCTGCCATCCGCTGTTCACCTATGGCACCGACGAGCAGAAGCAGCAGTGGCTGGCGAGCATGCTCTCCGGCGAGACCATCGGCGCCTACAGCCTGTCCGAGGCACACGCGGGCTCCGACGCCGCCGCCCTGCGCTGTCGCGCCACCCCGGTCGACGGCGGCTACCGGCTCACCGGCACCAAGGCGTGGATCACCAACGGCGGCCGCGCCGACTTCTACACCCTGTTCGCCCGTACCGGCGAGGGCTCGCGCGGCATCTCCTGCTTCCTGGTCCCCGCCGACACCGCGGGCCTGAGCTTCGGCAAGCCCGAGGAGAAGATGGGCCTGCGCGGCATCCCCACCACCACCGCCGCCTACGACGACGCCTTCCTGCCCACCGAACGCCGCATCGGCGACGAGGGCCAGGGCCTGTCGATCGCCTTCAGCGCCCTCGACGCGGGCCGCCTCGGCATCGCCGCCGTGGCCACCGGTGTCGCCCAGCGCGCGCTCGACGAGGCCGTGGCCTACGCCAAGGAGCGGGAGGCGTTCGGCCGCAAGATCATCGACCACCAGGGTCTGGGCTTCGTCCTCGCCGACATGGCCGCCGCCGTCGACACCGCCCGCGCCACCTACCTCGACGCCGCGCGCCGCCGCGACGCCGGACTGCCGTACTCGCGGCAGGCCAGCGTCGCCAAGCTGGTCGCCACCGACGCCGCGATGAAGGTGACCACCGACGCGGTCCAGGTCTTCGGCGGCTACGGCTACACCCAGGACTTCCCGGTGGAGCGCTACATGCGCGAGGCCAAGGTCATGCAGATCTTCGAGGGCACCAACCAGATCCAGCGCCTGGTGATCGCGCGCCATCTCGCCGGGTGAGCTACCCCGCAACGCGCTGATCACACAGCCTCAGCCCGTTCCGGCAACCGGCCAGTAAACTGGACGGCGTCTCGAGACCTCGGGCGAAAGAGGTGCGCGATGCTGTGGTGGTTGATCGTGATCGTCGTCGTGTGCGTGGTCGCGCTGCTGTATCTGCGCGCCGAGCAGAACAAGCGGACCGCGCGCGAACTCGACGAAGCGCAGGCCGATGCCAGAGTGACGATCGAACGGCTCGGCGGCCAGGTGTATCAGCTGTCGCCGCGCAACGAAGCGGCCCGGCAGGCGCTGGCCGACGCCTCCGAACGCTACAACGCCGCGGGCGGGCAGATGGACAGGGCGAACTCACCCGTCCAGGCCCGCCTGGCCAAGCAGACGGCAGTGGAAGGGCTCTATTACATCCGGGCTGCGCGCACGGCGATGAATATGGACCCGGGCCCGCCGGTACCGGCCCTCGATGGTCAGGACATCGCGGGACAGGTCGACCAGCAACGGGTCGTCGAGCACAACGGTCGCCGCATCGCCGCCTCCCCCACCCCCTCCCCGGGCACGCCGAACTACTACCCCGGCGGGCGCGTGGCCGGACGACCGGTCCCCGCGGGGTGGTATTCGGAGCCGTGGTGGAAGCCCGCGCTGATCGCCGGCGCCTGGGGCGCCGGTTCGGCACTGCTGTTCACGACATTGTTCGCCGGGATGTCCGGAGTCGGCTACGACGCCCAGGCCTTCGAGGACGGCACCGGCGAAGCGGCACTCGACCAGGGCGAGGTCGGCCAGGATCCGGGGTACGACCCGGGTCAGGATTCAGAGGGGTGGGGCGGCTCCGATGGTGTCGACGGTGGATACGACAGCGGCGGGTTCGACAGCGGCGGTGGATTCGACGCGTTCTGAACCAGGCGGCGGGCCGGGACCTGCCCTGGCGCCACCGAGATAGCCGGGGCCGGGATGCGACGGGGGCACCACGCCACGACGAATCATGTTGCGGCCATGCGGGTCTGGGCTCATGTCGCAGCTCACGTCGTGCCGGTGCCGACCGTCGGCACGACTGCGCGCGGTAACCACCGCCTCGACCCGGATGCCGGGTAACAGTCGGCCTGCGGCGATCGGATCGCCTCGGTCCGCCCAGAGCGGGGGCACACCGGCCGCAAATAGTCCGCCCTGCGCCGGACACTTCCGAGCCTGGACCTGCGGCGGGACCTTCCGGGTCTCTGCCTGCATCGGGACCATGCAGGTCTCGACTTCCGCCGGGACCATCCGAGGCTCGACCTCCGCCAGGACCATCCGAGGCTCGACCTCCGCCGGGACCTTCTGAGGCTCGACCCGGATCGTGGCGACCGCATCGAGGTCAGCCCGGCCGTAGCCGACCGCGGCGGGGCAGACCGAGCCGCCGGGTACGTCGCCCACCGGGTCCACAGGCGAGAGTTCCCCAGGGTGGTACTGGCCGCCACCCCCCACGCCCCCCGTGGTGACGACCGCGCGTTCGGCCGCATCGCCCGAGTCCGCAGGACCATCCCCGATTGCCGACTCGGCAGGACCGGTCGCCACGGACGGCTCGGCGGGGTCCGACTCCACGGGATCGGCACCGGGTGTGGGCCGAGTCGGTTCGGCCTGGCCGGGTAGCGCGAACCCGAACGTGGCGAGCAGCGAGAGGATCGGCTCGACCGGCGATGAACCCTTCGGGAGGACCAGGTCCAGCGTGGGGTCCAGGTCAGCCGACGGCGGTCCGAGTTCCCATGACGGAACATCTCCTGCTGCCGCGTCTTCCGTGGAGGATCGTCCGAGCTCCGGCAGGAGAGCGCCGATGATCGGCGGCGACAGGTCCGGGCCGACGGCCGTGACCAGCGGGAGGTGCTGGGCGGTCGGAGTGTCCTCGGCGGCGGCCACGCCGGCGATCGACAGCGCGGCGAACACCATGCCGGTCAGCAGCACACCACGGACGTAGCCGGCCGCGCGCATCACCCACTCCTTCCTGTCTCGTCAGTACTGGTTCTTCCGGTCGGCGACAAGCCGCGCCCGTCAGCTGGGCGTGCGGCACTCCGACAACTCCCCCGCGTCCCGCCGAACCTGCTTGGACGCGGGTAGTCGCTGGGCGACCACCCTGATCCGCGGATTCTCGTTCTCGATCTGCTGTGCCGAGGCGGCGAGCAGATCCCTGGCGACGCCGCGCAGCCGATCGGTATCGGCGATATCCACGCCGCCCATCTCGCCCGCCCGCGCGCGGTCCGCCTGCCCGAGCCGCTCGAAGAGCCCGACCAATTCCCCCTGCGCGGAGCGCCATTCGTCGGGGTAGAGGTCCGGGATCGGTAGCCGGTCGGCGGTATCGCGCGCACCATCGGCCGCGGCGGCCCGGCCACCGAGGATCATCGCCGCCGTGTCGCGATACTGCGCCGGCGTGAGCGCCCCGGCTTCGCGCTCGGCCGCTTTCAGCTCCGCCCGATATCGGGTCTGCAGCGAACAGACGGACCGATAGAACGCGAGCATGGTCGATTGCGTCGCCGCGCTCGCGCCCTCGATCGCCTCGGCGCGCGCCGCAGCGGCCCGATCCACCTGCGACGACGCCGAATCCGGATCGACCAGCCCGCCGTCGACCGCGCACCCGCCCAGCCCCAGACACACCGCCGCGGCCAGCACGAGCGCCCTCAGCACCTGCGCACGCCGAGCCATCCGATCGACACGGACAACCCCGGCGGGGCCGGG
>NZ_JBCGFB010000091.1:8238-24967 GCF_038752175.1 Nocardia sp. No.11
CGCGCCGTGCCGCCGTAAGCGGGACCCCACAACCATGACCACGTACTCCTCGCGAGAAGACAGAAAGTAAGTGCGTGCACGAATGCCCGACCAGGCCGGGCGGAAGCCACCGGGAACGCTAGAACACCGAAACCCCACCTCAGGGGCCCACACCCGTTTCAGATCAGCGTGTCGCCGTGTTCGCCGACACCGCGCACCCCGTCCCCAGCTTTGCTACCCCCCAGCCCCCGCACGCTATACTCGGCACGGTCGAACCGGGCCCCACCCCGACCCCGACCAACCCCGCCTTCGTAGCTCAGGGGATAGAGCACCGCTCTCCTAAAGCGGGTGTCGCAGGTTCGAATCCTGCCGAGGGCACAAGAATTTCCGCAGGTCAGGTCACTCTGGGTGGCCGCACAGGCCGTCACCCAGTACCCACCGAGAAGGCCCCGATACTCGACGACAAGGGCCTCCTGACCGCCAACGCGGTCTATCCGATGCCGTGGCGACTCGGCTGCGACCCGCTGCGCGTCGAACAGGACCAGCGCGGACGGCAGATCATCACCATCGAGTTGCAGGCGGGAGCGTCGGACACCTTCCCGTTCGAGCGGAGCGGCGGTTCAGGACCCGGCCGGGGCCTGCAATTTCGCCCGTAGGACCTTGCCGCTGGCGTTTCGCGGGATCTCGTCGAGCACGACGAATCGCTTGGGCACCTTGTAGCGCTCGAGCCCATCACGCACAAACTGTTTGAGCGCGTCCTCTCCTGGCGCGACCGCATCGGGTCCGAGCACGATGAAGGCGTTGAGGACTTGCCCGAATTCGGGATCCGGAACGCCGATCACGACCGCGTCGGTGATGCCGGAGTGAGTGGCGAGGCGGTCCTCGACCTCGCCGGGGAAGATGTTCTCCCCGCCGGAGACGATCATGTCGTCGGCACGGCCGTCGATGAACAACCTGCGCTGCGCATCGAAATGGCCCATGTCGCCGGTGCAGACATGCCCGTCGACGACCTCCTTGACCGAGACTTTCGCCGCGGGGTCAGGGGTGTATCCGGCGTATTCCAGACCGCTGCGCACGAAGATCTCACCGACCTCCCCCGGCGCGGCTTCGGTGCGGTCACCGCGCAGAACGCGGACCGACACCCCGAGCGCGGCCCGGCCGATGGTGTCGGGCGCGGCGACGAGGTCGGCGGGAGTGGCGATCGTGACCAGGCCCGCCTCGGTCGAGCCGTACCCATTGACCAGGATCGGTCCGAAGGCGTCGATCAGGTTCGCGATCGTGGTCGGTGAGATCGGCGCGGCGCCGGTGACCATGATCCGCAATGCCGAACGTGCCGAAGCATTTTCAGCAAGTTCCGGCACGGCGAGCAGCCGTTGCAGCATGACCGGCACCGCCATCACCACGGTGACTCGATGACGGGTGATGTCGTCGAGCGCGGTAGCGGCGTCGAAGCGACGGCGGCAGATCGCGGTCGCTCCCAGGGCCAGCGGACCGAGCAGCGACAACAATCCGAAGCCGTGGAACATCGGCGGCGCGACCAGCACCCGGTCGGTGGACCGCAGTCGCAGGATCGCCATCGCGGTCAGTGTGAGCGCCACGATCGCGGTCGGCTTCACCGCTCGCGGCACACCCTTGGCCAGCCCGGTGGTGCCCGAGGTCAACAGGGTCATCTTGACCGCGTGGCGAACGCGCGGCGGGCGCGGGTGACTGCGGGAAGCCAGCTCGCCCAGCGTCGTCAGTCCGGCGTCGTCGGCGTGCGGTTCGCGCCACGCCAGCACCCGCATGCCCTGGTAGTCGGCCTTCGCGACGGCGGCGGCGTACTCGTCGTCGTAGATCAGCACGTCGGGGTTGTGCCGGGCCAGGACAGCGTGCAGCTGCGGGGCGGGCAGCTCGGTGTTGATGAAGATCAACTCCGCACCCAGTTGCGCACCTGCGGCCATCGCTTCGGCGAACCCGCGATGGTTGCGGCAGAGGATGCCCACCGACATCGGCGGGCTCGCGCACGCGGCGTACAGCGCCGCGGCGATCGCTTCGGCACGTTGCTGCAACTGCCGATAGGTCAGCTGTCCGGCGTCGTCGATGATCGCGATCTTGTCCGGGTGACGAATCGCGCTGGCCGCCAGCAACATCGCCGGGGTCGGCCCGAACCGGTAGAGGCCGCGCGCCAACGCCACGGCTTTGCGCGGGCCTACCGGGGCGAGCATGCCCGAAGCAACGACCGCCGGTAACGCCGAACCCCATTGACGCAGACTCTGGGTCAGCTCACCGGGCATTCGTGCGCACCTGTTCCTGATCGCCACCGGCGGAATCGGTGACATTCGACGAGGCCGGCTCGCCCCGGGTCGGCGGCCGCAACCGCGACAGCGAGGCCTCGGTGTCACCGAGGTTGCGGAAGACCCGTTCCATCAGCACTTCCAGCGGTAGCCGGAACACGGTAGCGATCACCGCGGAGGGAAAGCCGTAGAGCGGGGTCATCGTTCGCGGCTTCTTCACGACGGCCTTGGCCAGGACCTTCGCCGCGTCCTGCGGTGTCTGACCGGGCAGCACGCGCATCCAGCGGCTCGGCGCGCTCATCCGGGTATGCAGCAGGCCGCCGTAGAAGGTGGTCAGGGTGACTCCGTCAGCGCGGGCTTCAGCGCCGACCGCGCGCATCCACCAGTCGAAGGCCAGCTTCGACGACAGGTAGAAGCCCCATTTGGGGGCGTTGGGGAACATGATCCCGACGGTGGAGACGTTCACGATGTGGCCGCTGCCGCGGGCTCGCATGCCCGGCAGCAGGGCCAGCGTGAGCCGCATCGGTCCGAGGTAGTTGGCGCCGGACGTCGCGGCGATGTCCTTGGGCCGGTCATAGGACAGGTGAATCGAACGGCGCAACGACTTGCCCGCATTGTGGATGAGGACGTCGACCTCGCCCAAGTCGTAGCGCACCGCTGCGGCGAATTCCGCGATCGACTGCTCGTCGGTGAGATCGAGGCGGTACGGATAGGCCTCGCCGCCGGCGGCGTTGATGTCCTCGGCCACCTCGAGCAGCCGATCCATCGACCGGGCCGCGACAACCACCCGGGCACCCGCAGCGGCGAACCACCGGGCGGTCGCCGCACCGACACCGAACGACGCCCCGGTGATCACGACCACCTTGCCCTCGACCTCGCTACGCAGGGCAGCTCGGCTGCGTAACCCGCGAGGACCGATGACCCATGCGACCGCTCGCGCGAGCGGCGTCTCGACGATCCGCGAGGGACCGGTGGGCAGCACTTCGGACATGGGTGATCACTCCATCGACTTCGACACGGTGGACAGGGGACCCAGGAAGGCCACGGCTTGGGGATCGGAGAGCGCGGCGTCGATGGCCCGCTGAGTCAGCTCGATGCTCGGGTCGGTGCGCAGCGCGGCCAGCACCGTGCCGAACATGTTGCCGACGACGAGGTCTTTGACCTGGTCGCGGCTGATATCGCGGGTGCGCGTCCAATGCAGCACCAGCCCCTCGATGAACGACACGAACCCGCTGATCGCGGCACGCAACACCGGCGAGGAGTCCGACCCGGTGACCTCGACGACCAGCGCATCGGTCAGGCGGATCTGGTGGCGGTCACGAATCTGGCGCACTTCAGCGTCGGCCACGTCGGCGAACAGCGCTTCGAAGGCTCGCGGCTGTTGCTCGGCCTCGTCGAGCAATCGGTCGATGCCGCGGGTCAGCCGGTCCAGCGCGGGGCCGCGCATCGCCAGCAGGTCACCCCAGAACTCCTCGGCGGCCTGTTCGAGAACGGCCAGGTAGAAGCCCCGCTTTCCGCCGAAGTGGTAGCTGATCGAACCGGCGGCGACACCGAGCGAGCGCGCCAGGTCCACGATCGAGACCTCCTCGTAGCGGTCGCTACTGAACGCGGCCTTGCCCGCCGCCAGCAGCGCCGCGCGCGACGCTTCGCCACGCCGATTGACGCCCATCCGACCTCCAATTTATGAATCAGATTCAATAACTGTGAGAGTAGGCAGCCGTACGCAGCACAGTCAAGGACTTTCTGAACGGTATTCAAACTTTGCGCCGACGAGACTGCTGCCTCGTACCCCGTGCTCGCGGCGCCGTCTCGAGTACGCCCGACTCCGATCCGCCGGATGGATAGGTGGCCGATGTCATCGGCGCGCACCGGTTGCTGGCGATACTCGAAGCCGCGGCCAGAGTGCACATGGCCCCGACGTCGCGCTGTTCGAGTTCGTGCCGGCCGATGTGCGGCCGGTGCCTGCGCGCCACCTGAAGATCGCCGTCGAGGTCATCTCACCGAGCCCCGTCAAGACAGACCGGCTCGAGAAGATGAGTGAGTACGCCGCGGCTGGAATCCCCTGGTACTGGCTGGTGAGCGTCTCCGACACCGACGTGACCAGTGAAGCCGGATTTCAGGCCGCCGGCTAGGAGCCGCTGAGGCTGGACGAACCCGCGCTCAGCAGTCGCGGGATGTTCGCGAAACAAACGGTGCGCGGGACTACCCAGCGTGGAAGACTGCTGAACTGCGACGGTCGGCATCTGTGGTGCTGAAAGAGGTTGGGACCGTGCGGGTTCGATCCGGCGGTTCGGGCGTCGAGGCGTCGCGTTGCGAGTTCCGTGCGATGGATCGAGGGTTTGATGAACGTAGGGTATGCGGTCCGATGGGCGGCTGAGCACGGGTTGCCGCGGCTGGGGCTGATGGCCCTGCACCGCAAGGGAGACACGTTCGCGCAGTTGCTCAGTGGCGACGAAGGCCGCAACGACCCGTACACGCTGATCGATCAGCTGCGCGGCGACGGCGGGGTGCAGACCGTCAAGACCGGGTACGCCGTCTTCGAACACGGACTGTGCAAGGAGATCCTGCGTGACCGGCGCTTCGGCGTGCGGACCCCGATCGATCCGATGCTGCCGGGGCCGATTCGCCGCTATGTCGAGTCGATCGAGTTGCCGCCCAATCCGATCGAAGCGCCGTCGATGTTCATGATGGACCCGCCCGAGCACAGCCGGCTGCGCAAGCCGGTCGCCTCGGCGTTCACCCCGCGCGCGGTGTCCCGGCTGGGCGATCGGGTGCGTGAGGTCACCACCGAACTGCTCGACGCGCTCGAGGCGAAGGGATCGGCCGAGCTGATCAGCGAATTCGCCGCGCAGGTCCCGGTGGCCGTCATCGGCGAGATGCTCGGGTTCCCGGACTCCGACCGCGAGATGTTCCTGGCCTGGGGCGAAGTGGTCACGCCGCTGCTCGATGTCGGCATCTCCTGGGAGACGCACCAGCGCGCGATGACCGCGACCGCGGCGATGAAGACCTACCTGGCCGACCACATCGAGAAGGTGCGCCGCGACCCCGGCGACGACATCTTCAGCACCCTGGTGACCTCCGGCGAGCTGAACACCACCGAGCTGATGGCCAGCGCGAACGTGCTGATGGGCGCGGGCTTCGAGACCACCATGAACCTGCTCGGCAACGCGATTCCGCTGTTGCTGGCCCATCCCGACCAGCTCGAACTCCTGCGCGCCGAGCCGCAGCACTGGCCCAACGCGATCGAGGAGATCCTGCGGTTCGAGCCGCCGGTGCAGCTGACCGCGCGGCGCGTGCTGGAACCGGTGGAACTGGGCGGCGCGCCGCTGCAACCGGGCAAGTCGGTGATCATGTCGCTGGCCGGCGCCAACCGCGACCCGGCCAAGTTCGAGGATCCGCATCGGTTCGACGTCACCCGCGCCAACGCCAAGGAGCATCTCGCCTTCGGCAGCGGCGTGCACGCCTGCATCGGAGCGAGCCTGGCCAGGCTCGAAGGCATCAACGCGCTGCCCGCCCTGTTCGAACGCTTCCCGGACCTGCGGCTCGACGGCGAACCGCGCCGTCGTGGCCTGTCGACCCTGCACGGTTTCGATCGCATGCCCGCGGTACTGAGTCAGTCGGCGGACGTGGTGCCCGCCTCCACCGGGGACGGTGCGACCCAGAGCTGACGGCGCCGTCAGAACTTGCCGGTGTGGTGCCCGATTCGATGGCCGAGTCGGGCACCCAGCTCGGCGACGAACTCGTCGGTGAGCGGCGGCCAGCCCCAGAAGTCGAAAGCCAGGGCGCCGAGGGCGAATTCGTCGGCCCACTCCCAGTCGGTGACCGGACTCGCGGTGCCGCAGGAAACGCAGGTCACCGCGCCGGCGCCGGTGTCGCGCCAGGCGTCGATGGCGTCGGCGAACGGCTGCCAGACCGCCTTGTCCGCTTCCCACCGCTGCGGGTAGTCGATGATCACGGTGGTGGCCCGGCAGTGCGGGCAGTCGGCGGCGGAGGGCTCGATGGCGCCCTGGCCGGCGAAGTGCGGGTACCTGCCGACGATGACGGCGACCGGGCCCGGCATCCAGTCCGCGCCCCACTCCTGGGTGATCCGCGGCCATTCGGGGCCCGGCCGATAGCCTTCCTCGACCTGGAGGCTGTACATCGTGTCGCGCGAGGTCTCGCGCAGCAGCCAGCCGCGCGAGACCATCCACTCGACGGTCTGTTCGGCCAGTGCGCCCGCGTCGGCCGCGGCGACCTCGACGTCGACGATGCGTTCGAAATAGTCACCCACATCGGCATCGTGCCATCGAGCGCCGACAAAAACCCCGCTACCGCAGGCTTGTTCGGCTGTTACTGTCGCCAGCCGTGAGTACTCCGACTTCCCTCGCCGAGGTCCGCGCCCGCATCGACGCGATCGACAGCACCGTGATCGAACTCCTCGCGGCCAGGCAGGAACTCGTGCGCACGGCGGCGACGTTCAAGCGCGACGAGCACGCCGTCCGCGCGCCGGACCGGTTCGCCCAGCTGATCGCCTCGGTGCGCGAGCGCGCGGAAGCGGCCGGGCTCACGCCGGATATCGCGGAGACGATCTGGCGCGCGATGGTCGGCGCGTTCATCGAGATGGAGCTGGCCGAGCACGAGAAGTTCCGCTCACAGCCTTCTTGACCAGGGCGGCGATGCGGGTTTCATCGGCCGCGGTGAGAGCGGTGAGACCGAAGGCGGTGGGCCACATGGTGCCGTCGTCGATGGTGGCGGCGTCGCTGAAGCCCAGGGTGGCGTAGCGGGTCTTGAACTTGGCGGCGGCCTGGAAGAAGCAGACGACCTTGCCGTCCTTGGCCCAGGCGGGCTGGCCGTACCAGGTCTTGGGGGTGAGGTCGGGGGCGGTGGTCATCACGATCTGGTGGATGCGGGTCGCGATGGAGCGGTCGGGTTCGGCCATCTCGGCGATCTTGGCGAGCAGGTCGGCCTCGCCGTCGGCCTTGGACGTCTTGCCCCGCTTGGCCGCCGTTCTCAGCTCCTGCGCGTGCTCCTTCATCGCGGCGCGTTCCTCGGCGGAGAACCCGGCGGCGCTGCCAGACTTCGACGTGGGCATGTGACTTCCTCTCAGCGGCGGCGGCTCGCGGTCACGAACAACGCGATGCCGGCGGACAGCGCCAGGACGATCGCGATCGTCAGCAGGATGAGCGGTGTCGTCGCGGCGGCGTCGGCGCCGGGCCCCCCACTGCGGTGGATCAGCAGAGCCGCGATCAGCGGACCGATCATCGCCAGACCGGCGGCGGTCAGCACGACCCCGCCGGTCGTCAGCTCGACCGGGCCGAGGGACCACTTGGTTGCTCGCGGCCGGGAGCCGGTGCGTAGCAAACGATCGTCGACAGTCATGCCATCCCCTCTCGGGAACCCACCCGGAAATGCATCTGAACTGGCAACTGAACGGTACCGCGCCGAGACGTCGAACCAGGTGAGGCGAGACTCGACCGACGCCGGAACCGACAGCAGCTACCGGATAGCGACCAAAAGTGCCACATCGTTCGCACGAATGCGTCAACCGCCGGCGAGTCCGGGCGGCAACGGCCGGGACACGATGTACTGCCGGTATTCGGCGGGTGTCATCCCGGTCTCGCCACGGAAGACCCGATAGAAGTTCCGGTCGCTGGTGAATCCGCACGCGCGCGCGATCGACGACACCGTTCGCTCCGGCGCCGAGGTGAGCAGCTCGCGGGCGCGATCGACGCGCATCGCGCGCAGCAGCGTGGTCGGGCCGCCCTCGTCCCCGATCACCCGGAACAGCTTGCGCCGCGACATCCCGCACGCCGCCGCGATCCGCTGCGCGGTGAGATCCGGGTCGGCGAGATTGTCCCGCAGCGCCTCCTTCGAGACCCGGACGAGCAGCCCCTGGTAGTCGGAGGTTCGCGCCTCCTGCGGGCGCTCCCCGTCGACGATGAACATCGTTCCGGCGGGAGCGCGGAGGTAATGATCGCCGCAGGAGACCTCGCTGATGCCGGACAGGGTCAGGCAGGCCAGCGCGTACGGCGCCGGCGCGCGGGCGATATGGCGCCGAGTGCGGCGAGCGAGCTCGGCCGAGTTGGCCGCGATGGCCATCGAGATCGGCTCGGCCGTGACCTTCGGGGTCAGGGCACCGTAGAACGGCCCGTCACCGAGCGGCTCCATGGAGCACGGCAGCACCGACTCGCTCATGATCGACGTCCAGAGATCGAACGACTCGTGTGGGGACACCTCGGCCGTCGACATCTGTTGGCCGCCAACGACGACCTCGTCCTCGTCCATGCGATCCATGTTGGCACCGATTCTCAGTGACGAACAGGATCGTTCTCAGCGTGTCCTGCGGTCGAAACGGATTCGTGCCTGGTCGTGGGCGGAACGCAGAAGGTCGCGGACGACCGCGTCGGTGCGCTCGCCGGGATTCACGACGGCGAGCCAGTTGGCCGCGGCGTAGACCGGGTGGGCGATCACGGTGTCGTCGACGCTCGGGTCGGCCTGGTGGTCGGCCCACGCGCCGAACGCCTCCCGGCCCGCGGCGATATTGACCCGGAAGGTGTCGGGGCGGTCGAGGCGCGAGCTCCGGTCGTCCGGGTAGTCCTTGGTCACGACGGTGGCGAAGGGCTGGGTGGTGGCCGGGACGACGCCGTCGGGGGCGTAGTAGAAGAACGAGTCGCCCCAGCTGATCTCGGGCCATTCGCCGCCGGGGCCCGGCGCGAGGTGCAGGACGCCGCCGAGGCCGGTCACGTACTCGATGATCTCGTCTGATGTCATGATTCGAGCGTCTCATTGAAGCGCTTGTGTGGACTTTCCGCCGATGACGAGGAGTTTCTGGTGGTAAACCTCAACTCACCCGTCGGCCGCACGATCGATGTGGCGCGGCGCGCGGGGTACTCGGTCCAGCAGGTGCGCAATCTCGAACGCGACGGTGTGCTGCCGCCCGCCGACCGGTCGCCGGGCGGGCATCGGGGCTATCGCGAGATCCATGCGCGCTCGGCGCTCGCCTACCGAGCGCTCGCGGCGGGAGTCGGGCCGGTCGAGGCCAAGCGGATCATGCGAACCGCGCACGCCGGGGATCGGGCAGCCACGCTGGCGCTGCTCGACGCGGCGCACGCCGGCCTGCACACCGAACGCGCCGAGTTGGCGCTGGCCCGGCAGGCCGCCGAAGCCATTGCGGCGGAACCGATCACCGACGTGCGCGGATCCGACGCGATGAGCATCGCCGAGCTGGCCACGGCCCTCGGGCTGCGGACCTCGACGCTGCGGCATTGGGACGCCGAGGGTTTGGTGGTGCCCGATCGGAGGTCGTCGGGTCGGCACTACTCCCCCGCGCAGGTTCGTGACGCGCGCATCGTCCACCAGTTGCGGCGGGCGGGTTACCAGGTCGCGCAGGTGCGGGCGGTCATGCCGGAGTTACGGCGGCACTCGGGCCAGATCCGAGCAGCGCTGGCCGCCAGGGATTCCGCGATCACCGCCCGCTCACTCGCTCTCCTCGACGGTGCGGCGGCGCTGCGCGACCTGCTCGCCGGCTGATCAGGGCGCGGGTGTTTCCGCGGTGCTGCCGGACATCGGCATGGCGGGCAGCCCCAGCTTGCGATGGTCCCAGGACCGCACGCGCGTCGGCTCGACCCGCACGACGATCCGGTTGTTCATCATGGCCTCCACGAACGGCCTGACCTCGGGGCTGTACGGCCCGACATACCGCTCGTAGATGTCGATGCCCGCCTTCCAGTACTCCTCGTCCTCGGTGTCCTCGATCAGGTGCGCGGTGCCCTCGATCGAGACCCCACGCAACTGGTCGTAGGTGTCGCCGGCCTCGGCCATACAGGTGATGGTGGGATCGCGCCGCAGGTTGACCGCCTTCTGCGACTTCGACTTGGTCTCGAAGTAGAGGACACCGTCGATGTGCCCGAACCACATCGCCGTCAGATGCGGTTTCCCGTCGGCATTCAGCGTGGCCAGCGTGAGCACCCGGCTGCGGTCGAGAAACGCCGCGATCTCGTCCGCGCTCATCTGCACCACGGCCCGCTGCTTGATCCCCACCACATCCACCTTTCCGGCCACGACCATTCCCGCCGACCATACCGAGCCGTCCGCGCCGACGAGCCCGAAGCCGCGGATCTACCGCTGCTCCCGGGTGGATCCCGTTCCAGCCGATCGTGTCCGGGCGCTAGCGCACCGGTGGGTGCTCGGGGAGGTCGGCGGCCGCGGCGGCGACGGTCGGGTAGATCCCGATCGGGGTGTCGCCCGCCTCGGCCGAGCCGAGGACTGCGCCGAACTGGGCCACCGAGCGGGCGATGCGGAAGTCGATGCGGCGGTGCGCCAGGGCGTTGCGCAGGTCGAGCAGCATGGCGGTGGCGGTGACGTCGAGGGCGGGTGAGGTCTCGGCGTCGAGCACCACCAGGCGGGTGGCGTCGGTGCACAGGCTCTCGATCCGCGACCGCACATGCTCGGCGTTGGCGAAGAACAGGCCGGACTCCACGCGCACCACCAGCAGGTCGGGACGCGGGGTCAGCTCGGGGTGGCGGGCCGTATCCACCCACAGGGTGCCCTGTTTCGCGAGCGCGGCCACGTGCGGCTGCGAGGCTCGGTAGACCAGCAGCAGCACCGAGACACCGATACCGATGAGCAACCCGGGCAGGGTGTCGAAGAGCAGCACCCCGAACATGGCGGCGATGGCCGCGAGGAAGTCGGCGCGCGCGACCGGGCCGTAGATGCTGGCGAGCAGCTGGGTCCACACCCGGTAGAGGCGGCGCAGGGCGGCGATGTCGACGAGCTCGATCACCGCGGCGATGACCACCGCGGCCAGCGTCGCCTCGGGCAGCTGCTCGAACAGCCCGGTCAGGAACAGCAGCGTGAGCACGGTCAACACGGCGACGACGAGCCCACTGACCTGGGTTTTCGCGCCCGCCCCGCCGTTCACGGCGGTCTTGGAGAGGCTGCCGTTGACGACCATCCCCGAGCCGAGGCCGGATCCGAGATTGGCCGCGCCGAGGCCGAACAGTTCCCGGTTCGCGTCGATCGAGTAGCCCGCTTTGGCCGCATAGGTCTTCGCCGCGCCGAGCCCCTCGGCGAAGCCGATCAGCAGCACGCCGACGGCGGGTCCGAGCAGGTCGAGGTAGTCGTCGAAGCCGACACCGGACGGCAACCCGATCGACGGCAGACCCGCGTCGATGTGCCCGACGATGTCGACGCCCTTGTCGTCGAGCCCGAACAGCCGCACCGCGAGGATGCCGAGCAGCACGGCCAGCAGCGAGCCGGGTACCAGCGGCAGCCAGCGCCGCAGGCCGAGGACGACCGCGAGGCTGAGCAGCCCGATCAGCAGTGTGCGCCACTGGGTCTGGCCGAGATCGCTCAGCACACCCCAGGCCTGCTCGAAGAAGTCGCCGTCGTGCTTGTCGATGCCGAACAGCTTCGGTACCTGGCCGATGATGATGGTCAGGGCCAGCCCGACGATGAACCCCTTGAGTACCGGCTCGGAGATGAACGCGGCGATGAATCCCAACCGGATCAGCCCGGCCAGCAGGCCGACGAGGCCGGTGGCGATGGCCAGTGCCGTCGACAACGCGAGGTAGTGCCCGGCGTCGGCGCCCGCCAGCGGGGTGATGATGGCCGCCGACAGCGCCGCCGTCGCCGACATCGGGCCGACGACGAGGTGCCGCGAACTCCCGGCCAGGGCGTACAGGACCAGCGCGGGCACCGCCGCGTAGAGACCGACCACCGGCGGCACCCCGGCGATCGAGGCGTAGGCGAGCGCTTCGGGCACCAGCACCGCCCAGACGGTGAGCCCGGCGACGATGTCGGGCCGCAGCCACGCGCGCCGATACCCGTGCAGCGATTCGAAGATCGGTGGTGTGCGCACGACGAGCCCCTACCTCAGAGTCCGCCGATGCCCTTGCCGACGACGACCGCGCCCATCACCAGCAGCACGATCGCCATCACGGCGTGGTTGTTGGCCTGCAACCACTGCCGGGCGCTGTCAAGGGCGGGTCCCAGCCGGTCAGCGGCCAGCGCGTAGCCGACGACCACCGCGAGCACGGTCGTCGAGGCGAGCAGGGTGAACACCACGATCGCGACGGCGTCACCGCCCACGCTCAGCCCCGCCGAACCGATGACGACGCCCGCCGACAGGCACAGCAGCAGGTTCTTCGGATTCACTCCCGACAGCAGCATGCCGAGCCCGGCCGCCTTGACCACGGTGAGCGTGTCGATCGCCTGCATCCACGCCGGGACCGCGGTGTCGGAGCGCGCGTGCCACTGTTCGGCCGCGAGGACCAGAAGCAGTACGCCCAGCACGATCTTGACCCAGGACGCCACCGCCGACGGTTCCTTGTCGCCCGAGTCCCCCAGGGACCCGGCCAGCAGCGTCACCACGACGGTCACGATCAGAATCCCGCCGACCCAGCCGGCCGCGAACCCCTTCGCCGCGCCGCCCGCGTTCTTGGACAGGATCATGAGAATGGCCGCGACGATGGGGATCGGCGAGATCGCCACACCCACGGCCAGCGGAAGCAGATCACCGATGACTGAGCCCATGCGGTAACGCTAGGTCGGGCCGGGCGCTGGACGCGTCACACATTGTGGGTGAGATCGGCGTCGACGCCGACCGGCCGGTCTTCACCCACCCGGCGGTGAAGGTGCTGGTGTACAGCGTGCTGAGCTGATCAGGCGGCGAGCAGTTCGTAGAGGGCGGTGATGCTCTGGTCGCCGCGGCCCTCGTCGACAGCCCGGCGCAGCAGCTCGTGCATGGTCGCGTGCCAGGACAGGTCGACGCCGGTCTCGGTCGCCAGCCGTGGGTCGTCCTCGACGACGGTGTGGAACAACGCGACGCTCGAGCCGAGCCGGGTGTAGTCCTTGTCGTCGATCTCCCCGGCCAGGATCGGCAGCAGCGACTCGATCATCCGCAGCCACTTCCCCGAGTACGGCACCATCGAGCGCGCGGGCAGCCCCCGCGAGGCCAGCACCGCGGCGCCCTCGATGAAGCCGAGCAGTGCGGGCAGCAGGGTGGCGCCGACCGCGTATTCGTAGAGCGCGGCGAGATCCGGTTCGGCGCCGAGGAAGTCGAGCTCGCCGCCGAGCACGCGCAGGGTGTCGGCATGGGTGTCGAAGACCGCGCGGTCGCCGCCGAAGTACAGCAGGGTGTCGCGCAGCCCGACCGCGGCGGGCACGTTCTTGATCGCGCCGCCGAGGAACCGGGCGCCCGCAGCGTGCGCCCACCGCGCGAATTCCCGTGCCTGAGCCGGTGTCCCGCTGTTGAGCGTGATGACGTCACGGCCCGCGATCGATTCGGCGGCCGCCGCCATGCTCTCGCGGGTGGCGGCGAAACTCGTCAGGCAGGCGATGACCACTCGGCCCGCCGCGATCGCGTCGGCGATGTCGCGGTGGGCGGTCGCGCCCGCGTCGACCAGGGCGGTCGCGCGGTCGGGGCTGCGGTTCCACACGTGCGTCGGGTATCCGGCGGCGAGGAAAGCGGCGGCGAGCGCGGCGCCCATCGAGCCGGTGCCGAGCACGGTCACCGGCGGTTTGTCCGCTGAGGTCATCTGCGACTCCGATCCACAGCGCGGGACTCGGGGTGAGCACCGCGGTGATCCCGAGTGTCGGCGCGCGCCGCGCGGGCCGACAAGTACGCACTTTTGCCGTCAGTTGCTCACCTCCAGGTAAACCTCCAGGTCAGCGGCGTGCCGACGGGTGTGGTGTGCCCGGTGTCACCGCGGTCCGAGTCGGCCAGGTGCGACGCGCGGCGATTTGTGAAGATCGCCAAGGTCGCCTCGGTCCGACCTGCGGTTCGAGCGCGCGTCGTAGAGTTTCGCTCATGTCGGATGCCGAATTGACCGAGCTGGTGCAGCGCAATGTGGAGGAGGCGCTCCTCGGCGGACCGCGGCGCTACACACGCACGCAGGTCGCCGAACAGTCCGGTGTGCCGGAGGCGGAGTCGCGGCGATTGTGGACGGCGCTCGGCTTCCCGGCCACCGACGACGACCAGGTCGACTACACCCAGATCGACATCACCTCGGTCACCAACTTCCGCAGCATGAACGTCGTCGCCGCCTCCGATATCCGGCAGCAAGCCGCGGCCGCGCGCACCATCGGCCAGGGCATGGCGCGCCTGGCCGAATGGCAGGCCGACCTGGTACTGGCCGAGATCAAGGCGCGCGCCGCGGCGGCCGATCCGGCGCTGCCGCTCGACGAACGGGTCAGGGCCGCAACCGAATCCACCATGGCGAGCATCGAGCAGTTGCAGTCCTATGTGTGGCGCAGGCATCTGGCGGCCGCGGTCGCGCGGTCGGCGGACGCCACCACCGGGGAGGACTCGACGCGGACGCTGGCCGTCGGCTTCGCCGACATGGTCGGCTTCACCCGGCTCACCCGGCACCTGCACCCCGACGAATTGTCCACGCTGCTGGAGGCTTTCGAGTCGACCACCACCTCCGCGATCACCGACAACGGCGGCTGGGTGATCAAGAACGTCGGCGACGAGGTGATGTTCGCCGCCGAGACCGCCGAGGACGCGGCCCGGATCTCGCTCGCCATCCAGGAATCGACGATGCTGGTCGGCGGCACACCGGAACTGCGGGTCGCCTTCGCCTACGGCGAGGTGTTGCAGCGCTTCGGCGACCTGTACGGCTCGGTGGTCAATATCGCCGCGCGGCTCACCGGTGTCGCCAGGCCGGGCAACATCCTGATCGACGACGCCGCCGCCGAGGCGCTCGCGGGCCACCGCGACTTCGCCATCCGGCATCTGCGCAGCGTGCGGGTGCGCGGCTTCAACCGGCTGCGCCCGCACCGACTGCGCCCGGCCTCCTGACCGCCGGGCCGCACACCATTCTCTAGGGTGTCGACGTGGAGATGGACTGGCAGAGCGTGCGCGAGCAGTACACCGTGTTCGCCGACGACGCGGTGCTCGCGCTGAACAAGCCGGCCGGGATCTCGGTGACCGGGGAGCGCCACGACACCGACCTGGTCGAGCTGGCGCAGGCGGCGGGCACCCAGCTGTACCCGGTGCACCGGATCGACAAGGTCACCTCGGGACTGGTCCTGCTGGCCATCGATCTGGCCGCGCACGGTCAACTGACCAGGCAGTTCACCAAGCAGACCGCACGCAAGGCGTACCTGGCGATCGTCTCCGGCACCGATCTGCCCGAGCGCGGCGAACTCGATTTGCCACTGAGCGTCGGGCGCAAGAACCGGGTGCGGATCGCCGCCCCACGCGAGGCGATCCGCCGCGTCGGCGAGCGGTGGTCCGTCGACGACGCCGACCTGCTGCCCACGAAGAACTATCCCTCGCGCACCAGGTTCGCCACGGTCGCCCGGCACGGCGAACACACACTGCTCGCCGTCGCGCCGGTCACCGGCCGCCGCCACCAGATCCGGGTGCAGCTGGCCTGGATCGGCCACCCGATCCTGGGCGACCCGCTCTTCGACCGCACCGCCGTCTTCCCGCGGACCCACCTGCACTCCTGGCGACTCGGCCTCGACGCCGACTGGCTCACCCCACCGGTGCTCGACCTGCAAGCGACCCCCGGCCCCGACTTCTGGACACCGCTGGCCGCCGACCCGGACGCGGCGGAGCGGTTGCTGCGCACCGCGTCCGAGCGGCTGGCCGACCTGGTCGGCTGAGCCGGCGGGAGTCCGAGCCAGCCGGGCCGTCCGGTCGCGGCGGGAAGCCGGACCGGACGCGGTCGTCCGATCAACCGGCCGCGGGCCGAGTACCGAGGCGAGCGGCCGGGTCACCGACGTCGCCGCCGCACGGAGCGACGAGCTGGTCGGCCTCGACAGCGGTCGTGACGATCCGTCGCCGACGGCTCGGCATCATCAAGGTCGGGTGGCCGACGCTCCAGGCGGCGCCCGCGCAGATGAACTCCTTGACGCGGGCGCCCAGGCGGCCGGTCAGCACGGTCGAGGTGGGCTGATCGTCGAAGGTCACCTTCTGGAGGATGCCGTCGCGGCGGCCCAGGCTGATGCACTGGGTGGCATAGCCGATCTGCTCGTCGGGGACCGGTCGACCGGTGAGGCGGGCGGCGATGGCGTCACCGGCCCGCCAGGCCATCGGACTGCCGGTGGCGCACGCCATCCGCAGCGGCACACCGCCGGGACCGTCCGCGAGCGCGGCGTCGCCCACGGCGTACACGTCGGGGTGCGAGACCGAGCGCATGGTGGCGTCGACGACGACGCGGCCGGTGTCGGAGACCGTCAGCGTGGTGGCCGCGGCGATGGGGTGCACCGCGAAACCCGCGGTCCACACGGTCACCGCCGCCGGGATCTCCGTGGCGCCCACGACCACGGCGGTCGCGGTGACGCGGGTGACGTCGGCGTGCGCGTGCACCGTGATGCCGAGCCGGTCGAACACCGTGCGCAGGTGCCGCTGGGCCTTGTCGCTCAGCCAGTCGCCGACCCCGGCGCGCGCGGCGATCGACACGGCGAGATCCGGGCGGGCCTCGGCGATCTCGGTCGCGGCTTCGATGCCGGTCAGGCCACCGCCGACGACCACCACCGGCGCGCCC
>NZ_JBCGFB010000092.1:0-24907 GCF_038752175.1 Nocardia sp. No.11
CGGGGCGGCCGGGGCGGGCGCGGCGGACGACGGTCCGGTGGCGCCGCCGGGAAGGCCGACGCCCGAGGACGACGAGCCGGGCAGGCTCGGCCCGGTCGGCGAGGACAACCCCCCGCCGGTACCGCCCGCGGTCGTGTCGCCGGGCACCTTGATGCCGTCGCCGAGCCACTTGCCGTAGTCGTCGAGCTGATCGCCGACCTGGCCGACCTGCGCGGTGACCTTCATCTGCGAGGTGAACCACACGCCGTCCAGGCCGGCGTGCGCGTCGATCTGCCATTCGGTGTTCACCATCGCGCCGAAGCCGTCGAACATGTCACCGATGCCGTCGAACAGTCCGTCGCCGGGCTGACCCGCGCCGGGCACGCTCGCGCCGGGCAGGCCACCGGGCGAACCGGGCAGGCCGATGCCGTCATAGCCGGGGATGCCGATGCCGTGGCCGGGCAGCCCGTCGAAACCGGGAATGCCGATCCCGTGACCGGGCAACCCGAAGGCGGGCGTCTCCGGCAGGCCGAACGGGTTGTCGGTGTCGGTGTCGCCGAGACCGCGGCCGGGCGTGGTCGGTGCCTGCGCATAGCCGGGGATGCCGAAGCCGCTGGAGTGATGGCTGTCGGAGCCGGGAATCCGCAGCTCCCGCTCATCGTCGGAGCCGGGAACCTGTGGGCGCCAGTCGGATTCGGTGGCTCGCGCGACCATGGTGACGTCGGCCGGGGCGGGCGCGTGCGGAGCGAACGGCGTATGCGGCACCGGATGTGGCGCGGGCACGTCGGCGAGGTCGGGGAACGTCACGACCGGGCTCGGCGCGTCCGGGCTGGGGTCGGAGGGGTACTGCGAGGACCAACCGGCGACCCGGCTGTCGGCGTTGCTGGTGCCCGGGGTCGTGTCGGGACCGGTGCCGTTCGCGGCGACCAGGGCTCCACCGGTGACGTAGGCGCCCGCGCGGGCTACCCGCGCGACACCGTTGGCGACCCGGTAGGCCGTGTCGGTCCCCTCCGCGCGCGCAGCATCGTCATCGAAAGGCAGATCACGCGTCATCAATGCTCCAACACTCGCATCACTGTCGACCCCCCACCACGAACGAGGCGAAGTGAAGATCATCCAACACTATTACCCGGAGGCCGAACCGTTGTTTCGTCCAGAACGGTTGGTACCACCTTATGGCGAGCAACAGTTTTCGGCGACCCGGTGGAATCGGGGGGTTCACGATCCCAAGAGAACTCTAACGATTGCTCAACGGTCCCTGAAGATCGGCTGCTTAGCGTCGGTTTCGCCGGTCGCACCGATCGGCGAAACCCCCTCGGAGGAGTCCCGCCCATGACCGTATTCACCGCCCGCCGCCGTTCCCGTGCCGCCGCCCTGGTCGGCGGCACCGCACTGCTGACCGCGACGATCGCCGCAGTGGCCGGCGCCGCGACCGCCGATCCCGCCGTGACCAGGGAAATCGGGCCGGAACGGACGCTGATCATCTGCTCGGCGCCCGGTACTCCCGCCCGGCCCCTGCCGCCGGAGGGCGCGCGCATCCACATCGAGCGCTACGAGGGCGCCCCCGCGGCACCGCTGCCCGCCCTGCCCGGACACCCGGGCGACCCGGCCGTCGAGGCGCCGGGCGACTGCCGCGACGTCGACCCGGGCGAGGCACCGGGTGGCGTTCTCGTGATCCGCCCGCCGCACGTGCGCTGACCAGGAGAAACGAGGGATCGAACTAGGGTGAGCGAATGACCGGACAGCAGATCTTGGTCGTCGACGACGAGGTCAGGGTACTGGCCTCGCTGCGGCGCGGCCTGGAACTCTCGGGCTTCGACGTCGTCACGGCCGGTGACGGCGCCGCGGCGCTCGCCCTGGTGCGTTCCACCACCCCGGACGCCATGGTGCTCGACGTGAACATGCCCGAACTCGACGGCGTCGGCGTGGTGACGGCCCTGCGGGCGATGGGCAACGACATCCCCATCTGCGTGCTCAGCGCCCGCAGCGCGGTGAGCGACCGGATCGCGGCACTCGAACGCGGCGCCGACGACTACCTCACCAAACCGTTCGACCTCGGCGAGCTGATCGCCCGGCTGCGCGCGCTGCTGCGCCGCAGCGCGGCAACCGCTGCGCCGCAGGGCAAGACGGTGCGGGTGGGCCGGGTCGAGATCGATCCGGCCGGGCACCGGGTGCACGCGGCCGGACGACTGGTCGAACTCACCAAACGCGAGTTCGAGCTGCTGGCGATGCTCGCCGACAACGTCGGCATCGTGCTCGGGCGCGAGCAGATCCTGTCCGCCGTCTGGGGTTACGACTTCGCCACCGACACCAATGTGGTCGACGTGTTCGTCTCGTATCTGCGGCGCAAGCTCGAGGCCGACGGCGTCGGTCGGGTCGTGCACACGGTGCGCGGCGTCGGATTCGTCCTGCGCGAGCGCCCGTGAGGACCGGGTCGTGGTCGTTGCGAACGCGGGTGGCCGTGGTGTCGGCGTTGGTCGCCGCGCTGGTGGCGATCACCCTGGGACTCACCTATGCGGCGCTGCTGAAGGTCGCGGGCACCCGGCAACTCGATCAGACGGTATCGACGATGAATGTCCGGGTGGTGCAGCGCGTCGACGGCGTCCCCGCGCCGCCGATCCCGCTCCCGGCGGACGAGCGGACCGTCCCCGGCACCCCCGAACCACCGGTGGTGGCAGCGCCGGGCAGTCCGTCCGACACCGCGCTGGCCAAGGTCCAGGGCGCGCCGGGCCTGCTGGTCCGGCTCGATCCCGATCGTGAGCTGGTCGACGCCGCGATCACCCGCAGCCAGCTCATCGGCTTGGGCATCGGCGTCGGCGGGGTGCTGATCGCGGCCGGATTGGGTTGGGTGCTGGCCGGTTTCGCGGCGCGCCCGCTGCGCAGGCTGGCCACCGCCACCCACGAGATCGACACCCTCGACGAGTTGCCACCGCTGTCGGGCCGTGGTGCCAGGGAGGCCGAGGAACTCTCCGACGCCATCACCCGGATGCTGGCGCGCCTCGAGACCGCGCACGGTGAGACCAGGCAGGCGCTGGCGGGCGCCCGCGATTTCGCCGCGGTCTGCGCGCACGAACTGCGCACCCCGCTCACCGCGATGCGCACCGATTTGCAGGTCCTGGCCGGTGCCGATCTCCCGGCCGAGCAGCGCGACGCCGTCCTGGCCGATGTGCTGGCCGCCGAACGCCAGATCGAACGCACCCTCACCGATCTGGAGCGCCTGGCCGTCGGCGAGCTCACCGACGCGGGCGCGTTCGAGCCGTTCGAACTCTGCGAGACTCTCGATCGCGCCGTCCAGAACGCCCGGCGCGCGCAACCCGGCGTCGACATCGCGCTGACCGCGTGCGACCCGGTTCCGATCACCGGCCTGCCCGGCGGGATCCTGCTGATCGTCACCAATGCCGTCGCCAACGCGGTCCTGCACGGACATGCCACCGAGATCGCGGTCGCGGCACACGCGGACGCGGACGGGATCGAGATCACCGTCGACGACAACGGCACCGGGGTACCGGAACACCTGTCCCCCACCGCTTTCGACCGCTTCGCCAAACGGCCCGGCTCCCCCGGCTCGGGTCTGGGCCTGGCGCTGGTCCGGCAGCAGGCCGAATTGCACGGCGGCACGGCCGAACTCACCGAAAGCCCACTCGGCGGGACGCGCCTGCTGGTGCGCATCACCGCCGAGCCGGGGTGAACGGGGTGGGAACTATTTGCCCTTGGGCTTGTCCGAGGCCGCGTCCGAGGACAGCGCGGCCACGAAGGCTTCCTGCGGCACGTCGACCCGGCCGATGGTCTTCATCCGCTTCTTGCCTTCCTTCTGCTTCTCGAGCAGCTTGCGCTTGCGGCTGATGTCACCGCCGTAGCACTTGGCGAGCACGTCCTTGCGGATCGCCCTGATGTTCTCGCGCGCGATGATCTTCGAGCCGATCGCGGCCTGGATCGGCACCTCGAACTGCTGACGCGGGATGAGTTCGCGCAGCTTGGAGGTCATCTTGTTGCCATAGGCCTGGGCGGCGTCCTTGTGCACGATGGCACTGAACGCGTCGACAGCCTCGCCCTGGAGCAGGATGTCGACCTTCACCAGCGCCGACGACTGCTCGCCCGCCTCCTCGTAATCGAGCGAGGCGTAACCGCGCGTGCGCGACTTCAGCGAGTCGAAGAAGTCGAAGATGATCTCGGCCATCGGCAGCGTGTAGCGCATCTCCACGCGCGTCTCCGACAGGTAGTCCATGCCGAGCAGCTCACCGCGACGGCTCTGGCACAGCTCCATGATGGTGCCGACGAACTCGCTGGGCGCGATCACGGTGCACTTGGTGACCGGCTCGAAGGTCTGGCGCACCTTGCCCTCGGGCCAGTACGACGGGTTGGTGACGATGTGCTCGGTGCCGTCTTCCATGACGACCCGGTAGATCACGTTGGGCGCGGTCGAGATGAGGTCGAGGCCGAACTCGCGTTGCAACCGCTCGCGGGTGATCTCCATGTGCAGCAGGCCGAGGAAGCCGCAGCGGAAACCGAAGCCCAGCGCCACCGAGGTCTCCGGCACGTAGGTCAGCGCCGCGTCGTTGAGCTGCAGCTTGTCCAGCGCGTCACGCAGATCCGGGTAGTCGGAGCCGTCGACCGGGTACAGGCCCGAGTAGACCATCGGGCGCGGTTCCTGGTAGCCGGCCAGCGCCGAGGTGGCGCCGTCGCGCGCGGAGGTGACGGTGTCACCGACCTTGGACTGACGCACATCCTTCACCCCGGTGATCAGGTATCCCACCTCGCCGACGCCGAGTCCCTGGGTGGGCTTCGGTTCGGGCGAGACGATGCCGATCTCGAGCAGCTCGTGCTGCGCGCCGGTCGACATCATCTTGATCTTCTGGCGCGGGGTCAGCTTGCCGTCGACCACCCGGACATAAGTGACCACGCCACGGTAGGTGTCGTAGACCGAGTCGAAGATCAGCGCGCGAGCCGGGGCATCGGCGTCACCGACCGGCGGCGGCACCTCGGCGATCACCTTGTCCAGCAGCTCACCCACACCCACGCCGGTCTTGCCCGACACCCGCAGCACGTCGTCGGCCTCGCAACCGACGATGTGGGCGATCTCGGCGGCGTAGCGGTCCGGGTCGGCGGCGGGCAGATCGATCTTGTTCAGCACCGGGATGATCACCAGATCGCGTTCCATCGCCAGGTACAGATTCGCCAGCGTCTGCGCCTCGATGCCCTGGGCGGCGTCGACCAGCAGGATCGCGCCCTCACAGGCCTCGAGCGCGCGCGAGACCTCGTAGGTGAAGTCGACGTGGCCCGGGGTGTCGATCATGTGCAGGACGTAGTCCTGGCCGTCGACAGTCCATGGCAGGCGCACGTTCTGCGCCTTGATCGTGATGCCGCGCTCGCGCTCGATGTCCATCCGATCCAGGTACTGGGCGCGCATGGCCCGTTCCTCGACCACACCGGTCAGCTGCAGCATCCGATCGGCCAGGGTCGACTTGCCGTGGTCGATGTGCGCGATGATGCAGAAGTTCCGGATCCGGGACGGATCGGTGAACGTCGTATCGGCAAAACTGGAAGCCACTCCACTCCTCGAGGGGTATCGGCGAACTGCGTCTATCGTCCCATGCGCCGAATCGCCCCCTTGTCACCGGTGCACCGAAGCGTGCGTCACCGTTATATTTCAGGGATGGCCAGCAGTTGGAACACTCTCGGTAAGCAACTCGGCGTCATCGCCAAGGAGCAGGGACCGAAGATCGTGCGCAAGCAGGGTCCACGGCTGCTCGAGAAGCTGGTGGGGGCGCTGGCGGCCAAGCCCGAACCCACCGTCGCGGTGCGCCCGACCGCGTCGACGCCGGTGCCCACCGCCCACCGGGCCCGGCAGATCGTCTACTGCCCGCAGCTCGACGGGCGCGCCGACCCGGGCGAGATCGTGTGGACCTGGGTCCCCTACGAGGAGGACCCCACCAACGGCAAGGACCGGCCGGTGCTGGTCGTCGGGCGTGATCGCAAGACCCTGCTCGGGCTGATGCTGTCGTCGAAAGCCGAACGCGCGCACGACCGTAACTGGGTCGGCATCGGTTCCGGCCCGTGGGACCACGACGGACGCCCCAGCTGGGTGCGGCTGGACCGGGTGCTCGACGTGCCCGAGGACGGCATCCGGCGCGAGGGCGCGATCGTCGAGCGCAAGACCTTCGACCTGGTCGCGCACCGGCTGGTCGCCGAGTACAGCTGGAGCTGACCTCCGACGACGACGAACCCCGTTCCGGTCCGACCGGAACGGGGTTCGCGTCGTTTGCGCGGACTAGGTCAGCACGTCCCTGGACCGGCCGAAGATCAGGCCATACACGAGCGCGCCCAGCGCGCCGCCGACCAGCGGGAACAGCACGAACACCCACACCTGCGCCATCGCGCCGTCCTGATAGGGCGCCACGCCCAGGCTGCGGGCCGGGTTGACCGAGGTGTTGTCGATCGGCAGCGAGACCAGGTAGATCACCGTCAGCGTCACACCGATGGACAGGCCCGCCAGCGGCACATCCGAGATCTGGTCCGTGGAGGCCAGCACCACGAACACCAGCAGCGCGGTCAGCATCACCTCGATGATGATGGTCGCCGCCAGGCCGTACCCGTTCTGGACGACGACCTCGCCCAGCGGCCCGCGGATGGCCGAGGGGCTGTGCGCGCCCCAGCCGTTGGCGCCGAGCCCGTCGACCGCGCGATCGTAGGACGGCAGGTTCTTGGCCAGCGCGAACAGCACCAGCCCGGCCAGGAAGGCGCCGACGAGCTGCGCGATCACGTAGCCGGCCGCGCCGATGGCCGAGATCCGGCCCAGCAGCAGCTGTCCGAGGGTCACCGCCGGGTTGACGTGACAGCCCGAGATCGGCCCGATCGCGTAGACGAGGAACATCAGCGTCAGACCGAAGGCGAAGGCGACCCCGAGCGAGCCGACCCGGTCACCGGCCAGCACCAGTGTGCCGACGCCACAGATCACCAGGATGAAAGTGCCGAGCCCTTCGGCGGCCCACTTCTTCGGCTCGGGTACGACCTCGGATTCGACGAGTTCCTGTGCAGTGGGCATCGGCCACCACCTCTCCGGGAGGATTCATCCCCGCGGCGAGCGGGGTCCGCACGAGCGAAGTGGACATTACGCCAGGCGGGTGACCTCCACAACGACCTCGAGGTCTGTCGAGCCGCCGCCGGAGAAAACACCTTTCAGCGGTGGCACATCCGCATAATCGCGCCCGACCCCGACCGAGACGTGCTGCTCGTTGACGGCCAGGTTGTTGGTCGGGTCGTAGCCCCACCACTGCCCGGTCCAGGCCTCCACCCACGCGTGCGACTGGCCCGCCACGGTCTCGCCGATCTCGGCGCCCGGCTTCGGATGCAGGTACCCGGAGACGTACCGGCTGGGAATTCCCATGCTGCGCAGCAACACCAGGGTCAGGTGGGCGTAGTCCTGGCAGACACCGCGCCGCTCGGCGAAGGCCTGCAACGCCGAGGTGTGCACCGAGGTGGTGCCCGCGATGTAGTCCATCTCCTTGTGCACCCATTCGGCCGCGCGCACCACCGCCTTGGCCGGTTCCTCGCCCCGGGACAGCTGCCTGGCCACCGTCGCGAGCTTGCGATCGCGCGGCACATAGGAGGTGGGACTGAGCATTTCGTCGAAGCGGTCGACGATCGGACCGCTGCGCAGGTCGTCCCAGCTCAGTTCCTCGGTCGGTTCCGCGAACGGCTCGGTCTCCACCACCGAGGACCCGGTCACCTCGAGTTCGGTGTGCGGTGCGTGCAGGTCGAACGCGGTGACCGCGGTACCCCAGTAGTCGGTGTAGCGATACGACCTGGTGGCCGGCACGGTTTCGACGCGATTGAGGATCACGTTCTGCCTGCTGTCGGCGCGCGGCGTCAGCCTGGCCTCGTTGAACGAGCGCGTCACGGGCGCGTCGTAGACATATCCGGTGGTGTGCACCACCCTGATCCGCCAGCTCACAGTTCTCCCTCCACCTGCACGCGGCCGTCGGAACTGCTGCGCACATCGGTCCACGCCACCCAGGGGGCGGCGTGGAAGTACTGGCGTGACACGGCCTCGCTGACCTCGCGGCACGATTTCTGCAGCGCGAGCAGTCTGCTCTGCAAGTCCTCCAGCAGCACCCCCGGCGGCAGGAATTCGAGTTCGCTGCGCGCCCGGCCGAGCACCCGCTGGGCCTCGTGACGCGCGCCGACGCGACTGCCGGGCCGCTGGTCGAGTTCGGTCAGGCAGGCCTCGGCGACGCGCAGCGTGTGGAACACCGAGCGCGGGAAGAGCCGGTCGATGAGGATGAACTCGGCGACCCTGGCCGCGTCGAGCGCGCCGCGGTGGGTGCGCAGATAGGTGTCGTGGGCGCCCGCCGAGCGCAGCACCGTCACCCAGGCCGGCGAGGAGGTGCGGTCGCCCGCGCGCGAGAGCAGCAGCCGCACCATCATGTCCACGCGTTCGATGGAGCGGCCGAGCAGCAGGAAACGGTAGCCGTCGTCGCGCGAGAGCGTCGAGTCGGTCAGTCCGGTGAACATCGCCGCGCGGTCCTTGATGTAGGAGAAGAACTCGTGCGGGCCGAGGCCGCGCGCCGCCTTCTCCGCCGTCGCCAGCCCGTTGTAGGTGGCGTTGAGGCACTCCCACATCTCGCTGGAGGTGACTTCGCGTGCGCCGCGGGCGTTCTCGCGGGCCTTGCCGATGGAGTCGCTGATCGAGACGCCGTGGTCGTGGCTGAACGCGACCAGGTCGGTCACCGACCACACGTCCAGGCGCAGCCCCTCCGGCGGCTCGATGCCGAGCACCTTGAGCAGGACCCGGGAGGTGCGGTCGGCGTCGACGGTGGCGTCTTCGAGCAGTTGATGCACGGCGACGTCGAGGATGCGCGCGGTGTCGTCGGCGCGCTCGACATATCGGCCGATCCAGTAGAGGGATTCGGCGTTGCGAGCAAGCATGTGTGTCAGTCCCCGATCAGCCGCTGCGTCTGTTGTTGTTGCTGCTGTTGCTGATTGGCCTGCGGCGCGCTGAGTTCGCGACCGATTTCGAAGGAGTCGGCCTGCGGCGGATCGCTCACCAGTTCCGGACCGGCCAGTTCCCGGTCGACGAGGCCGGAGCGACCGGCCAGCACCCAGGTGTCCTTGCTGCCGCCGCCCTGGCTCGAGTTGACCACCAGCGAGCCCTCCGGCAACGCGACCCTGGTCAGCCCACCGGGCAGCACCCAGATGTCCTCGCCGTCGTTCACCGCGAACGGGCGCAGGTCGACGTGCCGGGGCGCGAGATCGTTGCCGATCTTGGTCGGCACGGTCGACAGCTGCACCACCGGCTGGGCGATCCAGCCGCGCGGATCGGCCTTGACCTTGCGCTTGACCGCCTCCAGCTCGCGCGGGGACGCGTCGGGCCCGATGACGATGCCGTAGCCGCCGGACCCCTCGACCGGCTTCACCACGAGCTCGCCGACCCGGTCGAGCACCTCCTCGCGTTCGTCGTCGAGCCAGCAGCGGAAGGTGTCGACGTTGGGCAGGATCGGCTTCTCGCCGAGGTAGTACTCGATGATCGTGGGCACATAGGTGTAGATGAGTTTGTCGTCACCGACGCCGTTGCCGACCGCGCTGGAGATCACCACGTTGCCCGCGCGGGCGGCGTTGAGCACGCCGGCCACGCCGAGCACCGAGTCGGGGCGGAAGTGCATGGGGTCGAGGAAGGTGTCGTCGATGCGCCGGTAGATCACGTCGACCTGGCGCTCGCCCGCGGTCGTGCGCATGTAGACGACATTGTCGCGGCAGAACAGGTCACGCCCCTCGACCAGCTCGACGCCCATCTGCCTGGCCAGCAGCGAATGCTCGAAGTAGGCGGAGTTGTGCACACCCGGGGTGAGCACGACGACGGTCGGGTCGGCCTCGTTGGGCGCCGCGGAGGCCCGCAGCGCCCGGAGTAGGTGCGTGGGATAGTCGCCGACCGCGCGCACCCGGTGCGAGGAGAACAGGTCGGGGAAGACCCGGGCCATCGTGCGCCGGTTCTCCATCACATAGGACACCCCCGACGGCGAGCGCAGGTTGTCCTCGAGCACCCGGAAGTCGCCGCGTTCGTCGCGTACCAGGTCGATGCCCGAGACATGGATGCGCACCCCGTTCGGCGGGACCAGGCCCGCGGCCTCGCGGTGGAAGTGCTCACACGAGGTGACCAGCCGCTTGGGGATCACCTGATCGCGCAGGATGTTCTGCTCGCCGTAGACGTCGGCCAGGAACAGCTCCAGCGCGGTGACCCGCTGTTTGATGCCCCGCTCGAGCTTTGCCCACTCGGCGGCGGCGATCACCCGCGGCACCAGATCCAGCGGGAACGGCCGTTCCTGCCCCGACAGGGAGAACGTGATGCCCTGATCGATGAATGCCCGGTCCAGCGCGTCGGAGCGTTTGGCCAGGTCGTCTACGTCGTTGGCGGCCATCGCGGCGTGAATGCCTTTATACGGCGCCCGCACTCGTCCCGCCGCGTCGAACATCTCGTCGAACGCGTCGGCGAAGCGGCCCGGGCCGTACCCCTCGAACAAACCGGCGTGCGCGTTCACCGGATGCCCGTTCGTTCTCACCAACGCCGGTGATGCAGATCGAGCCGTACCCGGCGCTGTGGTGGAGGTCATGAGAAAAACTGTGCATCACCCGGCAGCAGGGTCGTGTGAGACACAGGTAAATTTCTTGCATCACCTGAAATGGATGAAATCAGCGGAGCCGGGGGCCGGTCGATCGGAGCCCGATTTCGCCGGGCGGTGCCGAGCTGGTAACCTCGATCTTCGGCGCGGTGTTACCCGTAGTTCAGCACCATCTGCTGCATCGTGGGCGCGCGCCCGACGAGCTTTCGAGACATACCACCCAGCGACAGGAAACCAGAGGATACAGGCGTGGCCAACATCAAGTCCCAGATGAAGCGGATCCGTACCAACGAGGCGGCGCGCAAGCGCAACCAGTCGGTCAAGTCCGCGCTGCGCACCGCGATCCGCAACTTCCGTGAAGCTGCCGCCAGCGGTGACAAGGAAAAGGCTGCCGAGCAGCTGCAGTTCGCGAGCCGCAAGCTCGACAAGGCCGCTTCCAAGGGCGTCATCCACGCCAACCAGGCGGCCAACAAGAAGTCCGCGCTCGCGCTGGCTCTGAACAAGATCTGATCGGAGCGGGTCCACCCGCTCAGCAATACTTCGCAAGACGCAGCCGCCGTGGCCTCGATGACCACGGCGGCTTTTGTCGTCGGCTACCATTCCGCGCATGCTGACGGTGTACGCGAATCAGACGGTGGTACGAGGCGACGACCTGGCCGAGGTGATCCGCGCCGCGGAGATCCTGGGCATCGGACTCAAGATCGAGAATGTGATGGTCCCGGACGAGGACGGCGGCTTCGCGGCCGCCTGGATCGTCACCCGCGAGGACGAGGTCCCGCTCTACGAGGAGTGGGAAGGCCGCTACGAGGATCTCGAGGACGACGAGGAGCTCGCCGTCGTCGGCGACTGATCAGTTCACACAGGGGATCCGCCCCGAGGTGATGTCGCTGCGGACCGGCTTGCCCGCGTCGGGGGTGTCCGTCACCGGCGTGGTCGCGCTGGTCTGCCAGGCACCGGTGGACGTCTCGCCCGGCCAGGCGGCGGGCGGTTCGGTCCGCGCCGTTGTTCGCCGGGTCGTCGTCGACGCGGGTGCCGGCATCCCGAACGCGGCCGCGATCTCGCGGCGGATCGCCGCTCGGTCCACGATGTTCACGTCCTGCCCGTTGATCACGTCGTAGCGCAGGATCGGCAGGGTGCGGAATTCGACCTGCGGGTCTTTCGCGCTGCCGAGGGTGCGCACGAACTCGGTCATGTTCCAGCCGTCCGACAGGACGATATTGCGGTGCGCCACCTCCATCAACGCCGACAGTTTGCCGGGGTCGGTCAGGGTGCCCGCACTACGCAGCTGCCCGGCGACCGAGGTCAGAAACGCTTGCTGGCGGTGGGTGCGGTCCAGATCGCCGTTCTCCAGCCCGTGCCGCTGCCGCACGAAGGCCAGCGCCTGGGCCGGATCGAGATGCTGGCGGCCGGCCGGGAAGTTCGCGCCGGAGAACTCGAGGTCCTGCACCGGATGGTTCAGGCACACCTCCACCCCGCCCAGCGTGGCGGCGAGATCGTAGAAACCGGCGAGGGTGATCTCGGCGAACCGGTCGATCGGCACTCCGGTCAGATCACGCACCGCCCGCACGATCGAGGCCCGCCCCGCCTCCCTGCCCGCCTGTTCGAGCCGGCGCTGATCGGTGACCCCGCGTGCGATCAGCTGATCCTGCACCGCGGCCTTCTTCAACCCGTACGCCTCCTTGATCTTGGCGTGGGTGTAGCCCGGGATGCCACTGACCGGCACGTAGTCGTCACGCGGAATCGACACCGCGACGATCTTGTCCAGCGCGGCCGGAATATGCACCAGGATCAGCGTATTGGCGTTGTAGCCGCCCTCGTCCCCGTCGCCGGCGTGCAGCTGATCCAGGATTTCCGTCGGCAGCTCGTTCCCGTTCTGATCGCGCCGGGTGTCGAGCCCGATCAGCAGGATGTTCAGATCCCCGCCGAGCGAGTGCGGCGCGTCGTCCTCGATGGCCTGCGAGCGCAGGAACCCGGCGTCGAAACTGCCTGCCGTCGACCACCCGTACGCGGTGACAGCCACCACCAGCGCCGACATCCCGGCGGCGAACCCCTTCCCGAATGCCCTGGCCCACCGGCCCGCCGAACCACGAGCGCGTCGACTGCTCCCGCGCTCCACGGTCCGGCTGACAGTCGGCTCGTCCATGTCATGATCAACTGTGCCAGCCGCGAGGCCGGACCGACATCGCGATTCGGTCCCGATTCCACCGCGACCAGGCGTGTCGGCTCAGCGACTGCGCGTACCGAGGTTCTGGGAAATCCGCAGAAGGTACCCGTCCGGGTCCTGCACGGCGAACTGGCGCACGCCCACGACGTCGGTTGCCCGCGCGTACCAGCGGTCCTCCAGCGGGAGGAACAGTTCCCGCCCGGTCGCGGTGATCACCGCATGGAGCTCGACGACATCGTCCACGTCGATGGTGAAGTTGATGCCGCGACCGTACGGATATTCGAGCGGCGCGTGCGGGTAGAGCCGCTCGTGGTCCGTCGGCTGTTCGAGCATGAGGTCGATACCGTCGCGTTCGAGATAGGCGAACCGTTCCGCGGGGCGCTCGTAGCGGATCCGGAACCCGAGTAGACCGTAGAACTCGAGGCTGGCCCGGAGGTCGGCACAGATGAGCTCGGGGATCAGGCGCACCACGTCGTCGCCCGTCGACTCAGCCCGCGGCGCGCAGGTCGAGGATGCGGGAGAGGGCGTGTTCCACGGCGTAGGTGGCGTCGGCGGCGCCGCCCTTGACGTCGGCGTTGAGGGTGGCGACCACCTGGAGGGCGGTGCCGATGGTGGCCGGGGTCCAGCCACGGGCCTGGGCCTGCGCCTTCTTGACCTTCCACGGGGGCATGCCGAGCTGCTGGGCGAGTTTGAACGGGTCGCCCCGGCCCGCGGAGCCGACGCGGGCGATGGTGTGCACGGAATCGGCGAGGGCGTCGGCCAGCAGCACGTGCGGGACACCGCGGTCGGTGGCCCAGCGCAGGGCCTCCATCGCCGCCGGGCGGTCGCCCGCGACGGCGAGCTCCGCGACATCGAACCCGGTCACCTCGGCGCGGCCGGAGTAGTAGCGGCGGACCGCGTTCACATCGACCTTGCCGCCGGTGTCGGCGACCAGTTGTGAGCAGGCCGCGGCCAGCTCACGCAGCTCCGAGCCGACGGACTCGATCAGCACCTGGACCACGTCCGGCGCCACCCGCACCCCGAGAGCGCGGAACTCCGCGCGCACGAACTCCGCCCGCTCGCCGGCCTTGGTGAGCTTGGCGCACTCGTGCACCACCGCGCCCTGCTTCTGCAGCGCGGGCACCAGTGCTTTGGCGCGGCCGCCGCCCGAATGCAGCACCATCAGCACCACGCCCGCCGGCGGGTCGGCCGCCGCGTCGGTGATCACCGCCACCGCGTCCTTGCCCGCCTCCGCGGCCGACTCGAGCACGATCACCCGGTCCTCGGCGAACAGCGACGGACTCAACAGCTCGGCCAGTTCGGCGGTACTCGCGTCACCGGCGCGCAGCCGATCCACCGGCACCGAGTCCGGGTCGGGCGCCTCGGCCCGCACCTGGCCGGTCACCTGCGCCACGGCGCGTTCGACCAGCAGCTCCTCGTCACCGAGAACCAGATGTACCGCGGCAGGGCGTTCGCTCACCAGGCGATCCTACGTTCGGGCACCGACAGCGAGCCGGTCGCGGTCGTTCGACGTGGTCGGGCGCCGCGGGGTCTCCCGGCCGCCCGCTGCCGGCGGTTCACGGAGGGGCTGGAGTCCGCCGACGGGATGTCGTTGTGCGCGGTTCGACGGCGGTGCCCGACACGATCACGTCGCCGTCGTGATCGGTCCGGGCGATCGTGACGCCGAGGGTGTCCAACGCGGTGATGATCGTGGGGTGCGGGTGGCCGAACGAGTTGTCCGTCCCGGCGCTGATCAAGGCCAGGCGCGGGTGGACCGCGCGCAGGAACTCCGGTGTGGTGGTGCGGGACCCATGATGTGGGACCTTGAGAATGTCGGCGCGGATGTCGCTGTCACGCGACACCCGAGATTGCGCGGTCGCTTCGATATCGCCGGTGAACAGAATCGTGCCCACGGCGGTGCGCGCCCGCAACACCAGCGACCGATCGTTGGCTTCGTCCAGGTCCAGCGACGACGCTTCCCGCCCCGGCGCGAGCACCGTCAATTCGACTGCCCCGAACGTCAGTACCTGCCCCGCGCGCAATTCCATCAGCGGGATCCCGGCGGCCTCGGCGAGCTCGACGACTCGCTCGATCCCCTCGGTCGCGACGGTTGGACCAGATGAATTCCGCTGCGCCACAACATCCTGGCGAGAGGCGGACGGTAGCCCGGCCGAGTGTCCGCCGTTCGGGTGGCGCTGGTTGGTGCTCTCGGCGCCGACAGAGTGCTCGGCCCCGGCAGACTGCTCGGCGCCAGCGGGATGCCCACCGCTCGTGGAGGGCGCGCCGCTCGTGGAGGGCCCGACGGCGACAGGATGCCCGACGGCAGCGGGATGCCCGCTGGTGTCAGAGTGCCCAGTGCCGGTGGAGGGGGTGCCGCCGATGGTGTGACCGCTGGTGGAGTGCGGGCCGCCGGTGGAAAGAAGTTCACCGGGTGCGGTGGCTATGGCGGCGGTGGTGCGGCCGCGGAGTGCGCCGGCCAGGCCGTCGATGTGGTCGGCGTGTGGGTGGGTGAGGATCAGGAGGGGGATGTGGGTGATGCGCAGGCGGTCGAGGCAGCGGCGGATCGGGCGGGGGTCCGGGCCGGTATCGATCACGATCGCGGCGTTGGGGGCGACGGAGAGGGCGAGGCCATCGCCCTGGCCTACATCGCACATCGCCAGTGCCCAGCCGGTCGGCGGCCATCCCGGCTGCCATAGGCGCACTGGGACAAGCACTATCGCGACGCCCAAGGCGGCGACGGCGAGCAATCGGCGAGCCTTCGACCATCGCAGAGCTGCCACGAGGACGACGACGATCGCCGCTGTGACCAGTCCCCCGGTCACGCCGGACGGCACCGAGATCGTGGCACCGGGCACGGCGGCGGTCCGGTCGGCTACCGCCAGCAGCCACCACAGCGGTGGGCGCGCGCACCACAGCACCCACACCGCCGCTTCACCCCAGAGGCAGGCGACGGCCGCACCCACCGCACCGATCACGGTGATCACCCCGACCACCGGCGCGACAAGCGCGTTCGCCACGATCGCGACCACGCTCACCCGTCCCGACAGTGCGACCATCAGCGGGAGGGTGACGACGAACGCCCCTGCCGACACCGCGACGATCTCGGCGGGTACGCGCCACCACCCGTGCGCCCGCAACCAATCCGCCCAGCTCGGCGCGAGCAGGATCAGGCCGGCGGTCGCGAGCACCGACAACGCGAACCCCGCGCTCACCGCCAACTGCGGTGCCACAACGAGCAGTCCGATCACCGCGGCACCCAGCGCGGGCAGCGCTTGTTTGCGGCGGCCGGTGAGCAACGCGAGTACCGTCACCGACCCCATGCCCGCGGCCCGCAGCACACTGGGGTCGGGCCGCGCGAGAACGACGAACACCACCACCGTCACCGCGGCGGCAGCGGCACTCGTTCGCGGACCCGCGGTCAGCAATCTCGCCAACCCGAGCAGCGCGGCGAGCAGGATAGTGAAGTTCGCTCCGCTCACCACGCAAAGGTGTTGCAGGCCTGCGATTTCGAAGTTGTCCCTGACCTCGTCGGATAGCGCGGCGGTATCGCCGACGACGAGCGCGGGCAGCAATCCCGCCGCGGCGGGTGGCAACGCTCTGGCCGAGGCCATCGCCAGATCTGCCCGCACGCCCCCGGCCATTCGCTGCCACCACGGGGGTGTCCCGACACGTTCCGCCTCGGCGACGGGGTGCAGCGCGGCCACTGTCAGATCCGATCGGTTCGGTTCGGCGACCTTCGCCCGAAACCGGATCACCTGGCCGGGAGACAGGTCCGCCCAGCCCTCCCCCGGCGCAAGGATGACGAGCGCCCCGCCGACCCGAGTGGCGGTCGACCCGCGTTCCCCGCCGGCTCGATTGGTCGTAGAACCGAAGTCTCCGTCGGCCCGAGTACTCGTAGAACCGGACACTCCGTCGGCCCCAGCGCTCGCAGACCCCGACACCCCGCCGACCCCCGCGCTCGTCGAGCCGAGCTTCCCGTCACTCTGGGGTGGCGTACCGCCTCCGTACTCATGCAGCTCCGCAGGGACGATCCACCGCCGTTGTCCACCGAACCCGCCCGCCCGCATCGGTTTCGGATCGTCGGTGACCACTGCCAGCACCGTCACCGTCCGCCCGAACGATTCCCGGAGCGGGTGTGTCTGCAAATGGTGCGCACGCCACGCGCCTGCGGCCCCGAAACCGGCGGTCACCAGCATCACCGCCAACCCGGCGATCGCGACGACTCGCCATCGTTCACGCTCGTGCGCGATCGCCCACAGCAACACCACCCACAATCCGATTGCGACGACCACCGCACCGACCGCCAGCACCAGGCCGACGAACCACCCCAGCGACACCGCCACGATCGTCGCGCCCCAACATCCCAGCGCCGCCGGTACCAGGCGCATGTCCAGCACCTGCCGTTCCGGCTCCTCCGTTCCCGCCTCCTGCTGAGCCGCCGTGCTCATTCCGGTCCCGGGCACCGCACCGGCGAATCCGGACAGACCCCACCCCGCCCGAGCACCGACGACATCCCGAAACACCCGAATTCCATACTGCTGTGGGCGTGTTCGACGCGGTCCGCGCAGCAGGTCGAGAACCCGCCGCTCACCGCGGGATTCGCGGGCAGGGGCGATTCGTTGGCGCCGTACTCCGCACCATCGCTCGCCCCGGCCGTATCTTCGCCCGAGACCGCCGGTGCCGCACCGATTCGGGCCGCGACTTTCGCCTGGCAGGGACCATCACCGGTCGCACCGGATGGCTGGACCGATTCGGTCATGTCGTCACCAAATCACGGAGGCGGGCCAGGCGGGCGGGGCCGATGCCGTCGACTTCGCCGAGTTGGGCGATATCGGTGAATCGGCCATTGGTGGTGCGCCAGGCGAGGATGGCTTGGGCGGTGACCGGGCCGACGCCGGGGAGCGCGTCCAGTTCGGCTTCCGTCGCGGTGTTCAGGTTGATACGCGCTCTGGTGTTCTGGGCGTTGGTATTCGGGGCCGGCGGGCCGGAGGTGTTCTGTCCTGTCGTGGGTGCGCGGTCGGCGGCGCCGATCATCGCGCTGCCAAGGAGTGGGGGTCCCGATTGTGGGCCAGTCGTGCCGACGACGACCTGGTCGCCGTCAGTGAGGCGCTGGGCCAGGTTCAGCCCGGCGAGGTCGGCACCGTCGGTCGCACCGCCTGCCCGTTCGATGGCGTCGGCGACACGGGCGCCACCGGGCAGGTGGTGCAGGCCCGGTCGTTCGACCAGACCCACCACGCTGACAACGACTTCCGCGGGCGGGCTCGGCATGGTGCCGGCGACCGCGGCCATGCCGGCGCTCGGTTCCGCGGGGGCGCCCGCGCTCTCCGCGCGGACGACCGGTACCGGTGGCAACGCCTGTGGCGTCGGCTGATCGCGCAGGACCAGCACGCCGGTGCAGACCACCGCTGCCAGACCCACCAGGCCCAAGACCACAGCACCCCGGCGGCCGGGATCGACCCGCGTCTGCCGGAACCGGTCCGGGACGAACCGGCGCAGGCCACCGGAGTCGGCGCCGTCGTCGAGCCAGCCCGGCGAACGCACCTCCCCCGTCGAAGGGAGATCCTCCTCGGCCCACCGCCCTTCGGTGCCGGTGCCGCCGCGCGGGCGTGCCGTGTCGGGCTCGTCGCGCAGCGCCCCTCGGGTCCCGGGTTTGTCGCGCAACGCCAGCCCGCCCAGCCGTTGCCGTACCCGCTCGTGTTCGTCGTGTCGTGACATGGCAGCGACGCTACGAGCCGGCGAGCCCGCGAAACCGGCGCCGACCTGGGTCTCGAGCGAAGCTGTGGACAACCTCGAGCCTGTGGACAACTCGCGGTTTCTCGGTCGTCGAGACCGGGATGCACGCTGCCGAGCGAATACGGTGCGGACATGGCCGAGACCACGTACGGATGGATCCATGGACCTGGCACAACGTTTCCGCGACTTCGCGCAGCGCGAGGTGAGCGGCAATTCTCCGCTGTACCACCGGCGTGCGATCGACATCGCCGACGATCCACCGGTGCTCGCGCTGATCGCCGAACTGCCGACGGACAAACAGCAGCCCAACCTGGTGCTGGCGGCGGCGCGGGTCAACGGCGCGATCGCGGTGCCGTACCGCGATTTCCGTGCGCAGCTGATCGCACGCTGGCCATCGATCGCGGCGACCGCACTCGCTCGCCGTACCCAGACCAACGAAGCGGGTCGTGCGGCAACCTTGCTGCCGGTCCTCGCTCGGCTGCCGGGACCGTTGTCGCTCATCGAAGTGGGCGCATCGGCGGGACTGTGTCTCTACCCGGACCGTTTCAGCTATCGCTACGGCGGTCGCGCCCTGGATCCGGCGGACGGTCCGTCGTCAGTGGTCCTGCGGTGCACCGTAACCGGGCCCGCGCCGATTCCGGATCGGTTGCCCGAGGTGGTCCATCGCACCGGGGTCGACCTGAACCCCTTGAACGCGGCGGACCGGCAGGATCGGCAGTGGCTGGAAGCCCTCGTCTGGCCGGGGCAGGACCAGCGGCTCACCAGGCTGCGCAATGCCTGCGCGATCGCCGCCGCGAATCCACCGCTGCTGGTGCCGGGAGATCTGAACGAACAGGTCGCCGAGCTGGTCCACACGGCGCCCAGCGACAGCACGGTGGTCGTGTTCCACAGCGCTGTGCTCACCTACCTGTCGGCGCTGACGCGCGCGGAGTTCGTCGCGTCGGTGCGTGCGCTGCCCTGCCATTGGGTGTCCCAGGAGGGCACCGGGGTGGTCGCCGAGTTCACCGACCTACTGCCCGAACGGGATTCGAACACAACGCGGATGGTGCTGGCGGTCGACGGCGAGCCGGTAGCCTACGCCGGGCCGCACGGTCAGTCACTGGACTGGTTCGGCCCGGCGTAGCAGGGGCGGCCTCAGACGCGGCGCATCACCGACACCACCCGGCCCAGGATCACGGCCTCGTCGCCGTCGATGACCGAGTAGGCGGGATTGCGGGGTTCGAGCAGGACATGGCCGTTGCGCCGGCGGTACACCTTGACGGTGGCTTCCTCGCCGATCATGGCGGCGACGATGTCGCCGTTGTTCGCCTCCCGCTGGCTGCGCACAACAACCAGATCACCGTCGCAGATCGCGGCGTCGATCATGGAGTCACCGCGCACCCGGAGTCCGAAAACCTCACCACGACCGACGAGTTCACGCGGCAGCGTCAGCACGTCGTCGGCGTGCTGTTCGGCCAGGATCGGCGTGCCCGCGGCGATGTCGCCGACCACCGGCACGCTCACCGAGGCGCTGGAGCCGGCGGCCGGGGTGTCACGCAGGAACAGTCGCACATCGGTCTGGCGCGCCATCCCGGTGCCGCGGCGCAGGAAACCGTCCTCCTCCAGCGCCTTCAGATGCTGGGAGACCGTAGAGGTGGAGCGCAGGCCGACGGCGTCGGCGATCTCCCTCGCGCTCGGCGCGTAGCCGTGCGCGAGCACCGAATCCCGGATCACGGCGAGGATGTGTTGCCTGCGGGGCGGCAGGTGCGCGGTGTCGGGGAAGTCGAAGTCGTCGTATCCGGTCACCGGGGCATCGTAGAGGCCCACCGTGCCGGAGCGTCGGCGCAGCCTCCCGGCGTGCCCTGCCGCACCGGAAATCGGCGCCGGTCAGGAACACCCGCCGGGCACGACGAGCACACCGAGCGCGCCGACGCCGAGATGGACTCCGAGGGTGGGGCCGAACTCGCCGACGTACAGCTCCTCGACCTCCGGGACCTGTTCGCGCAGCTGGGCCGCGATCGTCTCGGCGGCATCGGCGGCGCCCAGGTGCTGGACCGCCAGGGCCGCGCCATCGCGCCCGGCCGCCTCCACGGCGGCCGCGACCAGCTTGGCGTAGGCGCGCGAGCGCGTGCGCACCTTCTCGCGCAGTTCCAGCTTGCCCTCGACCAGCTGCAGCAACGGCTTCGTCACCAGTTCGCTGCCGAAGAACGCGGCGGCGCTGCTGAGCCTGCCGCCCTTGCGCAGCTGCTCGGTCCGATTGACCAGGATGAACGTGCGGGCGCGGGCGGCGGCCGTCACGGCGCGTTCGTAGACCGCGTCCAGCGCTTCGCCCGCCCGCGCGCGACGGGCGGCCGCGAGCACGGGCAGGCCGGTCGCCAAGCCCGCCCCCAGCGAATCCACCAGGCGCACTCGGTCTTCGGCACCCATGTCGCGAACGGCCTGCCGGCCGGACTCCCACGTCGCCGACAAGGTGCGCGACAGGTGCACGGCGACGACACCGTCGCCGTCACTGCGGCTCAATGCCCGCTCGTAGACTTCGCGCAGCTCGCCCGGCGAGGCAGCCGAGGTGGTGACCGAGTCCGTCGAGTAATCGATCTCGACGGGGTCGACGCCCTCCCGGATCTCCCGGTCGCCGACGAGCACGTGCAACGGGACCACTTCGATACCGAGCTCGCCGACGACGTCGGCCGACAGCCCGGCCGCCGAATCGGTGACCACGACAACGGTCACGGACTACCGGACCTCCTGCAGAGTCTTGGTCATCGCCGTCGCCACCGCCGCGTGCCCGGCCCAGCCCCAGTGGATGCCGTCCGGGTTCGCCGCACCCGACTCGATGTCGTCGCGCACGGCCTCGCCGAGGTCGACCAGCGGCACCGAGGTGCGGCCCGACCACGCCTGCAGTGCCTTGACCGCGCGCGCCCGGCCCCGGTGCACCCGCCCGTAGGCATCGCACTTGTGCACCGACGGCAGCACCGCGACCACGGGCAGCTCGGGACGCAGATGATGCAGCGCCTCCCGCGACTGCTCGAGGTAGTCGACACTCACCTTCGGCGGAAGCGCCACGGGCCGACCGAGTTTCGACAGCTTGGGCTGCAGCCAGTTGTACGAGGCGCGCACGCCACGACGCAGCTTGGGCGGACGGATATAGCGGATCAGCTCGCGCAGCGCGGTCGGCAGCGGCGAGGGCAATGTGTCCATGCCACCGACGGCGAACACGACAGCACCCGCCCGGGGCACGGCGGCCCACACCCGCGGGTCGCCGATCAGCGCCCAGTAGGCATCGCGGCAGGTCCAGCCGATCCGCGCGATCAGCTCGACATCCCAATCCAGTTCGGCGGCCACCATATTCGGCCAGATCCGGGGATCGTCGGCAGGCAGGCCGCCCTTGGGACCGTAGTAGGCGAGCGAGTCGGCGATCACCAGCAGGACGGGGCGCGGCGAGGCGGACTCCACCGGCCGGGGCGCGGTGGTTTCCTCGACGAGCACGACCTCCGCGGCCGCCTCGACGAGCGATTCGCTCTGCGCGACAGCGGTCTCCACGACCGGCGCGGAGACCTCGGTAACCGCGACGGACTCGGCGGCCACCGCGACGGACTCGTCCGTCGCGACCGCATCCGCCCCCGGCTCGTCGCCCGGCGACGTGTCGGCCGACGTAGCGTCGGAACCATCAGCCGCACTTGCCGACTGGAGGTCCTGCGCCACGGCGGGTTCGGCCACCGAGGCGGTCATCGCCACGGCATCCTCGGTGTCCGCGCCCACCTCGGTGACGACCGCCGACTCGGCGGTATCCGGCTGCGCGACAGCCGGTTCGGCCTCGGTCCGGGCGACGGAATCCTCGACCGCGGCCTCGGTGACAGCGGTGCCCGCTGTGGCAGGCTCGCCGTCGCCGTCGGCGTCCGCCTCGTCGGACGAGCCGGTCGCCGCGTCAGCTGTCGCGGCGTCGGCCTGCTCGGACTCGGCGACGACCGCCGCGGGCGGCGGGCCGAACAGCGCATCGGGTAGCGAGCGCTCGCTGCGCGCGGTGACCTGCTTGAAGAGTTCGTCCGGTACCGAACGGATGGGCTCCTCACGCTCGGGGCGTGCGGGCTCAGCGGGTGGCGGGCCGAACAGCGCGTCCGGCAATTGCCGTCCGGGCTTGGCCGTCACCTGCTGGAACAGTTCGTCCGGTACCGATCGGACGGGCTCTTCAGAGGACATCGGGAGCTACCTTCGCCGCTGCGTTCCAAACATCGAGGCGCCAGCCGGGTCGGTCGATGTCGGGCCCGTGGCTGGACAGCTGCACCCAGCTCGTATTGGCCAGCCCACCGAGGGCAGGCCAGTTCTCCGGAGGCAGTTCCAGCAACGCGGCCGTGAGGGCAGCGATCAGCCCGCCGTGCGCCACCAGGATGATAGTCCGGCCGGGCCAATCCTGTCGCTCGTTGTACAGTTCGCGCACCACGGGCAGCGCACGCGCGCCCACTTCGAGTTTGCTCTCGCCACCGGGCGGTGTGTAGGTGGCGTCGAGACGCCACTGCACGCGCGCGCCGGGGTAGTCGGCGTCGACCTCGAGGTGGGTCAGCCCCTCCCAGTCACCCAGGTGGGTCTCACGCAGCCGCTGATCGGTGACGACCGGCAGATTGCTGATGTCGCCGAGCGCCTGCGCGGTTTCCTTGGCGCGGCGCAGATCGGAGGCATGGACCGCGATCGCGTTGCGGGACACCAGTTCCCGCGCCGCCTCTTTGGCCTGCTGCCTGCCGAGGTCGGTGAGATCGGTATCGATCTGGCCCTGCATCCGGTCGGCGGCGTTCCACTCGGTCTGCCCGTGCCGCAGCAGGATCAGCGTGCGCACATGGGCGTACTTGCTCACTCGGTGTCGCCCTCTACCTGTGCGTCGTCGGCGGCGGGTGTCGCCGGGGTGGCGATGCCCTCGACGGCCACGGTCGGGCAGTCACGCCACAACCGCTCCAGCGCATAGAAATTGCGCTCGTCGTTGTGCTGGATGTGCACGACGATGTCGACGTAGTCGAGCAGCGCCCAGCGGCCCTCGCGGGTGCCCTCGCGGCGGACCGGCTTGTGGCCGGCCTCGCGCAGCTTCTCCTCGACGTTGTCGACGATCGCGTTGACCTGGCGCTCGTTGGGCGCCGAGGCGATCACGAAGCAGTCGGTGATCACCAGCTGCTCGGAGACGTCGAGGACGACGACGTCGGTGGCGAGCTTGTCGTCGGCCGCGAGTGCGGCGACCTTGGCCATTTCGACCGCTTCGGCAGTGGCAGTCACGACTGCACCTCGCTCGTGTGGCTCAACGTCAGCTACCTTCCGTTCCTGCGGGCACATACAGGTGCCGCTTCGATATGTACTGCACCACGCCATCGGGGACGAGGTACCAGACCGGCCGACCCTCCGCGGCGCGGCGGCGGCACTCACTCGACGAGATGGCCAGCGCGGGGATCTCGATCATCGTGACGGCATCGGCGGGCAGGTCCCGCAGATGCTCCTCGAGATGGTCGGTGTTCAGCTCGTACCCCGGACGGCTCACCCCGACGAACTTCGCCAGTTCGAACAGTTCGGTCCAATCCTGCCATGTCAGGATGTTGGCCAGCGCGTCCGCACCGGTGATGAAGTACAGCTCGGCGTCGGGATGGGCGTTCTGCATCTCGCGCAGGGTGTCCACCGTGTAGGTGACCTTGTTGCGTTCGATGTCGGCCCGGCTGACCGAGAACCTCGGGTTGGACGCGGTGGCGATGACGGTCATCAGGTAGCGGTCCTCGGCGGGACTGACCTGCTTGTTCACCTTCTGCCACGGCTGGCCGGTGGGGACGAAGATGACCTCGTCGAGCTCGAACCGGTTCGCGACCTCGCTGGCCGCGACCAGGTGACCGTGGTGAATCGGATCGAACGTGCCGCCCATGACGCCGAGCTTGCGGCGCGGCCGAGCTGTCTCGTGCATGAGGTCCGAGCTTAACGGGACTGCCACCACTCGACCGGACCGGACCGCCCCCGAGCGGCCGGGCGGTCGTTCGGGCCCGACGCCTGCGCGCACATCTGGGCGAATTGGGCGCGGGTGCGATCGAGCTCGTCGGCGATGTGCGCGGCAGGTTCGGCGGTGAGCCGCTGATTCAGTTCGGCCATCAGCACGTCGATGGTGACCCACCACGGACCGCGCATCCGGCCCGCGGGACCCCGCAGTTGCAGCCAGGCCGCCGCGCGCAGACAGCGCGCTCGCGGCACGATCTTGTCCAGCTCACCCCACAGGCCCGCGGCACGCAGGTAGCCGCCCAGCGCCGCCGATTCCTGCCCGCAGCACTCGCGGGCGACGGCCGCCGACCAGACCAGGTCGGCGTGCCTGCGGCGGTGGGTGGGCGCGTTCGCGAGCAGCCGGGCGGCCTCGGTGAACTGCCAGGCGGCCTGCCGGTAGCGGCCGAGCCGCAGCAGCGACTCGGCGAACTCGGCGCGGACCAGGGCCAGCTCACCGGGCGGATAG